>VAZH01000067.1 GCA_005884465.1 Alphaproteobacteria bacterium
CTTTCTCCTCCTGGCGGGGTCGATGTTCGTCGGTTCGCACCTATTGGTTTTCTTCGGCATCACGCTCCCGGTTGTGCGGGTTGCGGGCGGTCTGGTGCTGATCGCGTTCGGCTGGAAGCTGTTGCATAGCGGCGCCGAGCTTGAGGATCAGCGCCTGGCGGGTGCGAAAGGCCGTTCGGCCGCGGACGATTCCTTTTATCCCTTGACCATGCCACTCACGGTCGGCCCAGGGTCGATCTCGGTCGCGATCGCGCTGGGCAGCCAGCGGCCCGCCGGATCGCTCGAACTATCGCAGCTGGCGCTGCTCGGCGGATCGGCCATCGCGGGGATCGTCGCCCTCTCGCTCACGATCTATGTTTGCTACCGTTTCGCCAAGCGCACGATTGCCCTGTTGGGCGACAACGGCGTCAATGTCGTCGTACGCCTGTCGGCCTTCATTCTCCTGTGCATCGGCATCCAGGTCCTTTGGACCGGCTACAGCGCGCTCGTCATCGCCCGATGACGTCGGGAGCCGCCCTTCAGCAGGCGCCCCGCCTTCCAAAGCTCGTAGTGCCTACGTCAGGCGTAACCCATGCGTCCTGGTGACCAAAGTGCCGGTGGGGGCAACGTCCCCTCCACCCGGGGGACAAGCCAATCAATCACGTTTGCGCAGGAACACGTAGTCCGCCGAATATGGCACGCTGCGGTAACCGCTGTTCCGGTCGAGCGGAGCTAGGCGATCTCTCGATCTTGCGGTCGCCAGCGCCGCTCGAACTACAGTGCGAGGTATCGCTGGCGAATATTGTCGTTGGCCTTCAATTCCTCGATCGTCGCGCTATAGACGATCTGGCCCTTGTCGATGACGGTGGCGTGGCTGGCGAGGCCAAGGCAGAAATGCATATTTTGCTCCGCGATCAGAACTGTCGCTCCGCTGCCACGCAACTGCCCCAGCAATTCGCTGATGCGCTGCACGATGATCGGTGCGAGACCTTCGCTTGGCTCGTCCAGCAGCAACAGTACCGGATTTCCCATCAGCGTGCGGGCAATCGCGAGCATCTGCTGTTCTCCGCCCGATAGCCTGCCCGCAACGCGGTGGCGCAGCGGCTCCAGTAGCGGAAACACATCATAGACGCGCCGGACCGACCATTCGTCCTGACCTTCGGGACCTTTTTTCTGGGCGATGACGAGATTGTCCTCGACCGTATGGTCGGAAAAGATCTGCCGATCCTCGGGCACAAAACCGAGGCCGGCGCGGGCGATGTGATGTGGCCTGAGCCCGGATATCGAGCATCCGCGCAGCATCACCCTGCCCCGGCGCGCCGGCGCAAGGCCCATGATTGCTTTCATCGTCGTTGACTTGCCGGCACCGTTGCGGCCGAGCAGCGCCATGGTTTCGCCGGGTCGGACCGAGAGGGCAACGCCGAACAGTATCTGGCTGGTGCCGTAATAGACGTCGAGATCGTCGACCTGAATGATGGGGTGCGCGCTCACGTTGCTTGCCCGGCGTGATGTTCGGTGCCGAGATACGCCTCGATCACAGCAGCATTCCGGCGGATCGCGTCGGGCGTTCCCGTGGCGAGAATCCGGCCGTAGCACAGCACCACAATCGAAGGCGCGATCTTGAAGACGATGTCCATGTCATGCTCGATGAACACGACCGTGATCTTCTGCTGTTCCCAAAGTTCATGGACCTTGTCAATCATCCGCCAGCGCTCTTCGGTGCCCATGCCCGCGGTGGGCTCGTCGAGCAGCAACACCTTTGGATCGAGCACCAGGGCAAGCGCGATATCGAGCAGCTTCTGGTCGCCATGCGACAGCGTCGCCGAAGTCCGATCGCGCTTGCCGGCAAGACCCAGCATTTCCATCGCATGCTCGGCACGGTCGCGGGTCTCGGCGAGCGGAAACCGCCGATGCAGCACGCTGGCACGGCGCTGATCGGCGCAAACCGCGGCCAGCATCGTTTCATGCACGGTGAGCGAGGGAAAAATACTCGCAACCTGAAAGGCGCGGCCGATGCCGTGCCGCGCGATGTCGGGCGGTGACCGCCCCGCCATATCGACGCCGTTGAGCAGGACGCGGCCACTGTCCGGCTTCAGCGCGCCGGTGATCAAGTTGAAGAATGTGCTTTTTCCCGCGCCGTTGGGGCCGATCACGGCGGTGAGCGAGCCGTCGGCAAAACTCAACGAGATATGGTCGGCCGCCTTGACGCCACCGAACGACTTGGAGAGCTGCTGCACGTCGAGCATGGCTAGCCGCTCGCCTCCCTGAGCCCGGCAAAGGTGCGCCACGACCGTTTCATCGCGCTCGCTCCTTAGCGCCGTCGCGGCGGACCTCGTACCATTCGACCACGAAATCCATCAAGCCCTTGCGCAGGCCGATGGCGAAGAACAGGATCACGATGCCGAGCACGATTCCGTAATACTCGGTGAGCCGGGTGACCGTGTCGTTCATGATCAGTAGCAGCACGGTCCCGACCATCGGCCCAAGGAAGGTGGTAACGCCGCCGAGCATGTTGATGAAGATGCCCTCGCCCGAGATCGTCCAGAAGGCGAACTCGGGATAGGCGCCGGATACGAACAGGCTCATGATGATGCCGCCGGTCGAGGCAAACAGCGCCGCCAGCACGAAGATCGTCAGCTTGGCGCGCCAGACGTCGATCCCGATGAAGCTGGCGCGGACGGCATTATCGCGGATCATGCGCAAGGTGTAGCCGAACGGCGATTGCGCGATCTGCCGCATCAGCAGCAGGCCGATCACCAATAGCGCGCAGCTCACGACGTACAGGTGGAGATAGTTTGACAGATCGACGCCGAGGAACACCGGACGCGGGATCCCGCCACGCAAGCCCTGATCGCCGCCGGTCAGCGAAACCCATGACAGGATCATGCTGTGGATCAGCATCTGAAATGCCAGCGTGACGAAGGCGAAGTAGATTTCCTTCAGCCGCACGCAAATGGCACCGATCACCGCCGCAATGACAGTCGTAATGAGCAGAGTGCAGATGAACGCCACCGGGATCGGCACGCCGGTGCGCTGCATGATCAGGGCGAAGCTGTAGGCGCCGAGCCCGAAGAACATGCCATGTCCGAACGAGATCATGCCGGTGTAACCGACCAACAGATTGAGGGATGTGGCGAACAGGCCGAACGCCGCGCAGCGGATCACGAAATCGAGCAGTGCCTTGCTGCTGAACAGAAACGGCAACGTGGCCAGAACCGCAAACGCTGCAATCGCAATCAGCACATCGAGATATCGGGAACGCTGCGATTTGGCTTCGATGCGCGGAACGCCCAAAGGTTTGCCGGCACGTTCGGCCTGCAATTCGGTCATGCCACTTCCTTGCCGAACAGGCCGGTCGGACGCGCGACCAGCACGATCACCATGAACAGATACATCAGGCCGTCGGTGAACAGCGGGAAGCCGAGCGAGCCGAACGAACGGATCAGGCCGATCAGCAGCGCGCCGAGCAGCGCGCCGAGAATAGAGCCCATGCCGCCGATCACGGTGACGATAAAGGATTCGATCAATACCGAGAATCCCATGCCCGGCGTCAGCGAGCGCACCGGTGCGGCGAGCGCGCCGGCGAGACCGGCCAGCATGCCCCCCAACGCGAATACGCTGCCATAGATCAGCCCCGTATTGATGCCGAGCGCGGACACCATGCCCGGATTGTGCGCCGCCGCCCTGACCACCTTGCCGATCCTGGTGCGGGCAAGGCCGAGGCCGAGGATGGCCGCGACGGCGAGCGCAACCCCGATCAGCAGCAGATAATATGGCGGCACGACACCGCCGCCGATGAACAACGGCGGCACCTGGAACGCCGTCGGCATTCCCATCGATTTGAATTCCGGTCCCCAAATCCAGCGCACGACGTCATCAAAGATCAGGACAAAGGCGTAGCAAACCAGAAGCTGCATCAGCACGTCGCTGCCATAGACCCGGCTCATGAATACGCGCTCGAAGACGAGACCAAGGATCGCGGTCCCGGCTGCGCCGCACAGCATCGCCAGGGCAAAACTGCCGGTGAGCTGATAGGCCGTCATCGCGAAATAGGCGCCGAACATGTAGAACGCGCCGTGGCTGAAATTCACGACCTTGAGCACGCCGAAAATCAGCGTCAGTCCGACGGCCACAAGGAACAGCAGCATCCCAATGATGAAGCCACTGGTACCTTGCGTCACCAGGCAGGCGGAGCTGGCAAGACAGCCGGTAAGCGCATCGAGGTCCAAGGGAACATGTCCGTCACGGCTGGCGGTGTATCGGCGAATAAAATCAGCCGGCGAGACGCCAAGGCCGACAGGCAGCCCCCGCCTCTCGCCGATGCGTCAGGTATAGCCTTTGCTCTTCTTCCACTCGGCTTCAAGCGCCAGAATCTGCTTCCAGTCGCCGCTTTTGACCTCTGGAACATAAGGCTCGCTCGGAATCGTGGTGCCCCAGCCGATCGCATAGCCGATCAGTGTCTGATCTTCGGCCCGCATCGTCACGGTGCCGTCGGCGCCGAACGGCGATTTGATGGTAAGACCGCGCATGGCGTCTGCGATCTTCTTGCCATCGGCGGAATTCGCCTTCCTGGACGCCTCGGCGAGCAGCATCATCGCGGTCGCATTCTCCCATGACCAGTTGGTGGGATACTCGTTGAACTTCGCCTTGTAAGCATCGGCCCAGGCGGCGTTCTCGGCGGTCGCCGGATAGGTCTTGATGTAACGATTGCCGGAGTGGATGCCCTTCGGCAGGTTCTTGACCACCGTGAGCGCGGTATAATCGGCCATGTTGACGGCGAATACCTCCATCTGGCTGAACAGGGCGTAGATGTTGGCCTGATCGATGTAGGAGGTAAGATCACCGCCCCACAGCGCGGAATACAGTGCTTGCGGTTTTGCCTGCAAGATCTTGGTCACGACCTCGGTGTAATCGGGCTGGAACAGTTTGGGCCAGGCATCGCTGATAATTTCGACATCCGGCGCGAATTGTTTGAGGTAGTAGACGAACTCCGCCGTCGTATCGCGGCCATAGGCATAATCCGGCGAACATGTCGCCCATTTCTTCAATCCCTTCGCCTTGGCAATCGCCGCGGCATAACCGCCGCCGACGATTGAATCGTGCACGCCCTGACGCGCTGTGCGGAACGCGTTGGGAATGTGCTGCTTGGGATCGGCCGTGAGCGAAGAGGTTTCCGAGTTGGTATGGATACAGAAGACGCCGAGATCGCGCGCGACCTCATGGACTGCGAACGCACCGGACGAGGCCTCGGCATCGATGAGGAGTTCGCAACCGTCGGTGTTGACCAGTTCGCGCGCGACGCGGGCCGCCTCCTGCGGCTGTCCCTTGGAATCGCGGATCACCATCTCGATCTGCCGGCCGGCCAGTCCGCCTGCGGCGTTGATTTTATCGACCTCAATCGTCACGCCGTTGCGCGACGAAGTTCCGAGCTGTGCGACGCGACCTGAAAGGATCGTCGGCATACCAACTTTGATCGTCTTGGCTTGCGCCCGCGCCACCCACGGGGTTGCGAACGTCACTGCGCCGGCGCCCATCAGCGCCAGCGTCGACCGCCGGCTCACACCCGGCTTGCTCTTCTTGGTCATCCTGCCTCCCTCGACGTCCGTGCGTCCCTAAATCCCTGCCGGAGATCGTGCCGTCTCCATAACTGCGACAATTTCAGAGAAAACAGGATGACGTCAAGCCAATTATGAATTACGAGTCAGAATTCATATTCCCGTGCTTCCGCGGGTCTGAGGGCGCAAGTTAGGCAGTTCTGGCGGTCCATGATCAATCTATCGAGCTTCATCGCGTTTCATGCCCGGCGGACCCCCGACCGCTGTGCGCTGAAATACCGCGGTCAGGAAATTTCCTACGCAGCCTTTGACCAACGCATCCGAATGGTCAGTGGCTGGCTGGCCTCACGCGGGATTGCCCCGGACGATGTCATCGCCGTGCTGATGAAGAACAGCCCGGCATTTCTCGACATCGCTTTTGCCGCGAGTCACATCGGCGCGGTTTTCCTGCCGATCAACTTTCGGCTGGCATCGGACGAAGTCGCCTACATTGTCGAAAACTCCGGCGCGCGCGTGCTCATTGCCGACGAAGAACTCGGGTCGAATGCGGCGGGACCCGCGCCGATCGTGCCGGTCGATGAAGCCGCGCAATCAAACGCCACACGTCTTGCCCCGGATGCGAAGCCGGCGGCAGCGGTGCGTCGTCTGCCTTCCGACCTGATGCGGCTGATGTACACCTCCGGCACCACGGACCGCCCGAAAGGCGTCATGCTGACTTACGAGAACTTCTACTGGAAATCGGCGGATCATGTCCTGGCGCTCGGGTTGAACCGCGATACGCGGCTATTGGTGGCCGGGCCCCTCTACCACGTCGGCGCGCTCGATCTGCCAGGGATCGCGGTGCTGTGGCAGGGCGGGATGCTCAGCATCCAACGCGATTTCGACGCAGGACAATGCCTGGCTGCGATCGAGGCTGACGGGCTCGACGCGGCGTGGCTTGCGCCCGTCATGACGACCTCCATTCTCACCTGCCCCGATCGCGGACGCTATGATGTCTCCAGCTTGCGATGGGCGATCGGTGGCGGCGAGAAGACGCCGGAAGCGCGGATTCGCGCCTTCTCGCAATATTTTACCAATGCCCGCTACATCGACGCATACGGCCTGACCGAAACCGTCGGCGGCGACACTTTCATGGAGCCCGGGCTGGAAATCACAAAGATTGGATCGACCGGCCGCCCCGTCGCCCATGTCGAGATCGAAATCCGCGACGACAGTGGAAATCGCCTCGGCCCCGGCGAGAACGGCGAAATCTGCCTGCGCGGCCCGAAGGTCACGCCCGGTTACTGGAAAGATCCCGAGAAGACGGCGGCGGCGTTCTTCGGCGACTGGTTCCGCTCGGGCGATGTTGGCTACCTCGACGAGGACGGCTTCCTCTATCTCACCGACCGCAAGAAGGACATGATCATTTCCGGCGGCGAGAATATCGCTTCCTCCGAGATCGAACGCGTCATCTATGAGATGCCGCAAGTGCGCGAAGTAGCCGTTATCGGCATGCCCGACGAGCGTTGGGGTGAAAAGCCCGTTGCGGTCGTGGTGGTCGCCGACGGCACCGTGCTGCAATTGCCTGAGCTGACGGAGCATTGCCGCAAACGACTGGCGGCGTTCAAGGTGCCGAAACAACTCGTCATCCGCGACCAGCTGCCGCGCAATCCATCGGGCAAGGTGCTCAAGCGCGTGTTGCGCGCCGAACTCGAGATCAACACATGACGCAGGCGCCCCAAAACACGTCCGCCAAAGTGATGAAGCTCAACCGGGTCGAGCGCAACGCCTGGACCAAGCGCAGGATATTCGACGCCGCCACCAAGATCGTCGGCAAATACGGGTATGCCGAGGCCTCCGTCGCCCGGATCACCGAAGAGGCCGGCGTCGCGCAGGGCACGTTCTATAATCATTTCGAAAACCGCCAGCAATTGCTCGATCAATTGCTGCCGAAAATCGGCGTCGACATGGTGCGATTCATCCGCGAGCGCACCGGCACCGCCCATGCGGCGAAGCAGGAGATTGAGCGGTTCGGCGCGTTCTTCGATTTCATCCGTGAAGTGCCGGAATTCCTGCGCATTCTCAACGAAGCCGAATTTTTTGCGGCAACCGGCTACCAGAAACATCTCGACAATGTTTCAACCGCCTATGTCCGCATCCTGCGGCGCGCGCGGGACGCCGGCGCGATCGATGGCTTCAGCGATGAAGAGTTCGAGGCCATCGTTCACATGTTCATGGGCGCGCGCGGCTACCTCAGCCGCCGCTACTCCTACACCGAGGGCGCCGTTACCGCCGTGCCGGATCATGTGATCTCTGCTTACGAAAAGCTGATTACCCGTGGGTTGTTCACCCTGCCCGCCAAAGGCAACGGCGATGACCGCTGATGGTATTGCTCTGGTGACGGGAGCGTAGACGATGAACATCGAGATGCCGCGAAAGACCCTCGATCTGTCGACGGCCATCGCCGAAGGCGACATCCGCGTCTTGCTGATGGTACTGGTTCACATGACCGGCGACCAACGCTGGCTGGAACCTCCTTACAAGCCGAAGCGCGATGTCCGCCTTATCCCCGATCCGGAAGCCGGGGTGCCTAAGCAAATCCAGGACGAAATCCGCGCAGCCGTCCTCAAGCTTTTCGAAAATGGCGAGCCCCAACCCGCGATCACCGATCCCGGCGACGAATTGATGCTGAAGATGATGCGGGCCTGTCTCGGCGAGAACGTCGCGCCGGAATATGCGCCGCTGATGCGCGAGGAAATGGGATTCATTCCGCGCGATGTGCGGTGGACCAGGCGCCCGTCCGGTGATGCCCTGACGGCGCAGCATGTGCTCATCGTCGGTGCGGGCGTCTGCGCGATCGCGCTGGGCGTTGCACTCGGGCGGCTCGGCATCCCCTACACCATCGTCGAAAAGAACGCCGAGCTCGGCGGCACGTGGTACGTCAATCGCTATCCCGGCTGCGGCGTGGATACACCCAATCACTCCTATTCGTACTCGTTCGGCGCCCGAAACCAGTGGACCCGTTATTTCGCGCCACGCGAAGAACTGCTCGCCTACCTCAAGAAGGTCGCGATCGAGCACGACGTCCGCAGCCATATCCGTTTCAATACGCGGTTGACCGCATCGCGCTGGAACGAATCCAAACGTCGCTGGATTTCCAGTCTCGAAACCGGCAACGGTCTGGAAGATTTCGAGTCGACGACGCTCGTCAGTGCGATCGGTCAGCTTAACGATCCATCGCCCGCGCATTTCAAGGGCGAGGAAGAATTTGCCGGGCTGAAGCTCCACTCCGCGCTGTGGTCGGAGGATCTGGGACTCGACGGCAAGCACGTGGCCGTGATCGGTACGGGCGCTACCGCCATGCAGCTCGTGCCCTCAATTGCCGATCGGGTGGCTTCGATGACGGTGTATCAGAGGTCGGCACAATGGTCGCGTCCGGTGGCCGGCTATTCCGATCCCATCACTGAAGGCGCGCGATGGCTGCTCGCCCATCTGCCCTTTTACGTGCAGTGGTATCGCTTCAACATGTTCTGGCGTTACGGCGACGGACTATTGCCTTTCCTGCGCAAGGACCCCGCATGGCCGCATCCCGATCGCGCCGTGAACAAAGGCAATGACCGGCATCGCCAGGAACTGACGGACTTCATTTTGTCCGAGCTGAAAGACCGGCCCGACCTGATCGAGAAATGCGTGCCGACCTACCCGCCCTACGGCAAGCGCATCCTGCTGGATAATGGCTGGTTCAAAACGCTGACCAAGCCGAATGTCGAACTGGTCACCGATCCCATCGACCGTTTCGCTCGCGATGGCATCGTTACGTCCGACGGCAAGTTGCGGCCCGCGGATGTGATTGTCATCTCGACCGGCTTCAAGGTGACCGAAATGGCGGCGCGTCTCAATATCACGGGGCGCGGCGGCGAGAACCTGAGGGATGTCTGGGCAAATGATAATCCGACCGCCTATCTCGGCCTGACGGTGCCGGGCTTTCCGAATTTCTTCTGCATGCTCGGCCCCAATTCCGGTCCGGCGCATGGCGGCAGCGTGATCTTCCAGTCGGAATGCCAGAGCCGCTACATCACGGGGTGCCTCGTAGACATGATCGAGCACGGCATCGCGGCAATCGACGTTTCGCAGGAGGCGCATGATCGCTACGTTCGCGAGGTCGACCAGGAACACCAACAGCTGATCTGGACCCATCCGGGGATGACGACCTACTATCGTAACAGCGCCGGTCGCGTGTTTTCCGCGATGCCATGGCGGTTCGTTGATTACTGGGCGATGACCCACGACCCCGACTTGAGCCAGTATCGCCAGACGAGGGCCTGAGCAACGAAAATCACGCGCGCACCGAAGTTCTGCGCGCCGAAGGCCTGACCGCGGACACCTGGGACCGCGAACGCGCCGGCATCAGGTGCGTCGAGAAAAATCTGACCGGAAAAAAGGATGACGCGATGAAGAAACCGCGCGTACGCATCTACACCGACTACAAGAGTCCTTACGCTTTCGTCGCCAACAAGCGGCTTTTCGAGCTGGAAGAAAAGCACGGCGTCGAACTTGAATGGCTGCCGTATACGCTTCGCATCGCGGAATTCATGGGAACGGTGGAGGAGCGCACGCCGCACTTCTGGCGCAAGGTGCGTTACGCCTATATGGACGCGCGACGCTATGCCAACGCGCAAGGGCTCACCATGAAGGGACCGCGGCGAATCTACGATGCCTTCTATTCCAGCGCCGGCATGCTGTTCGCGCAGCGCCACGGATTGTTTCGGCCCTACCACGACACGGTGTTCAAACGCTTCTGGAGTCACGACCTCGAAATCGATGAGCTGTCCGAAATTTCCGGCGTCATCGCGGATATCGGCGGATCCGCGGAAGATTTCGAAGCCTACGTCCGCGGTCCGGCGCGAGCCGAACATGATCGCATCGTCGACGAGGCTGAGGCGCTTGGCGTGTTCGGTGTGCCCACCATGGTATTCAACGGCGAGCTGTTCTGGGGCGGCGACCGCATCGACATGCTGATTGAACGCATCCAAAGGCCCGAGACGATCGCGATGGCGCTGGGGAGCCGGCACCGGGCATGAATACCATGTCGTGCGCTAATTTGCAGCGAGGTGCGCCCAGCAGCCGGTACGCCCGAGCACGGGCCGCAGCGCGGTTCGATTTTCGACGCTGAGCGCCGCGAATTTTTCGCGGATCAGGTCGAGACATTTGACCTGATACTTGAATGGCGACAGCGCATAAGGCAATCCCCAGACGTTGATCTCCACACGTTCGACGCCCTTGGCGAAAGCTTCGGCATTGGCCACCAGAAAAGGCAGATACAGTTCGCCGGCAATCCTCAGCAACGCTTCAGCCATTCCTGACAACGCCTGCTCGCGCGGATACCACGCGCCGTCAACGCCGGAAGCGTCATCGAGCCGCCGCGTCCAGTGATCGGTGAAGGGCGCCATTTGCCGCATCAGCCGCATCGGCGTGGGATCGGTTGCCATCTCGCTCAACTGGCCGAACCAGGCGAAGTCCGCGAGCGATGGCCGGCTTCCGAAAAGGTATTTGGTCATGCCGACGTGCGGCTCGAACGCGTTGAGGATGCGGCGGTAGCTCTGCTCCAGCAACGGCTTGTTTTCGGCGGTCGCGCCTAGCATGGGCATGCGGGAAATCTGCCTGCGGCGGAAATCCTCGATTTCTTCGGAGCTCCCGGGCTCCGCGCCGGATACCGACCACTCCTCCGCCGCCCACCGGGAAACATAGCCCTGATCTTCCGGATCCCACCAGCGATAGAGAAAAAGCGGCTTAACGGCCCATTCGTCTGCGAGGTCTTCCAGGAGATCGCAGACAAACGCCACCGCGCCATCTTCGGGAATCACTGACCGCTCGCGATGCCGATTCTCCAGATCGTAGGCGAGCGTCGTCGTTTCGCCGCGAAAAGTTCCGTCGGGGTATTGCAGAACCGGGATCAAGTTCGGCCGCAGGTGCTCGGTCTGTTTCCGAAGCGACTTGGTCATGATGACCCAATCGAACGGAATTCTCCGGTACCGTAGCAGCGCCCGCAGCTTGATTGCATAGGGCGATGCGGTCGATCCAATCAGCCGATAGCGTCCTTCCACCATGCATCAATTCCAGTTTGAGGCAACGCTGCCCCCGATCGCGACATTCACGGGCCATGGCCTCAAGGAGGTCGAGACGACCGCGAGGCCCCCCTCAACCTCGACGTGCAACTCATGAAGCGAGGAACTTTACCTGCATAAACCGCGAAAATCACGATCCTGCGCTCGCGCGTTCCTAGTTTGACTTCTGCTTTACATAGCGACCGGGCGCCGGCTCTATCGTGCGATAGTGTAAGTTACCCGGCTGCGGGGGCGCCGGCACTGTCCCGTTTGAGTGCTGCTTCATCCAGGCATCCCAATCCGGCCACCAGCTTCCGGATTTCTCCTCTGCTCTTTCCAGCCAACTATTGGGATCCGATACGAGCTGATCGTTCAGCCAATGGCTGCGCTTGTTGCGGGCCGGAGGATTAATGACGCCCGCAACGTGGCCGCTGGCGGCGAGGACAAAGCGGGCATCTTTCCCGAGCAGATCCTTTGAGGCATAGGCCGATTTCCACGGCACGATGTGATCCTCGCGGGACGCCAGGACATAAAGCGGCACCTTCACTTTCGACAAATCGATCGGCACCCCACACTGCGTTGTCTTTCCAGGCTCTTTGATATTGTTTTCGACATAGGTGTTGCGCGTATACCAGCAGTACATGGGACCTGGGAGGCTGACGCTGTCGGAATCCCAATACAATAGATCGAACGCATCGGGCGTTGCGCCTTTAAGATAGCTATCGATGACATAGCGCCAGATCAGATCATTGGCGCGTAGCGTGCCAAAGGTGAAGGCCAATTCCTTTCCCGGAAGTATGCCGCCCTTCCCGATCGCGGCCTCTCGCAACGCCACAGAGCCCTGGTCGATCAAGAGACCAATCTCGCCCGTATCAGTGAAATCGAGCATGGTGGTCAGCAGTGTGAGGGTTACAAGCTTGTCCTGTTCTCGCGCGGCCAGGACTGCCGCGGCGCAGCTCAGGATCGTGCCGCCCACGCAGAACCCAAGCGCATGCGTTCGCTCGGCGCCGGTAATGTCCAGGACGACGTCAATTGCCCGAAGGGGCCCCATCTCAAGGTAATCATCCCATGTCAGATGACCGGTTTCGGGTACCGCGCTCCGCCACGAGATCAGAAAAACATGGTGGCCCTGCGCGACGGCGTACTCAACGAGCGAATTTCCGGTGCCGAGGTCAAGCAGATAATACTTATTGATGCATGGTGGCACGATAAGCAGCGGCGTCTTCTCGACCTCGCTCGTTTGCGGAGCATATTGAATTAATTGAATCAGTTCATTCTCGAAAATCACCGAGCCCGTTGTGGTCGCGAGATTGCGTCCCACCTCAAAGGCCGATTCATCGACCCGTGTGATGCGTCCCTTGTGGAGATCATCAATCAAGTTCTTCATGCCGTCCGTCAGGCTTGCAGATCGGGTTTCGATCGCCTTGCGGATCACTTCAGGATTGGTCGCGGGGAAATTCGATGGACTCATCGCGTCTATGAACTGCCGGGCATAGAACCGAAGCTGCAATTTTGTCTTGTCATCGACCTGCGCCCTGTCAACGAATTCATGCAACTGCCTTGAGCCAAGCAAATAGCTCTGCTTGAGAAGATCGTAATAAGGCAGCTCTTGCCAGGCATCGTCTTTGAAACGCCTGTCGCCCCGGGCCAGCGCAACACTCGAATGCGCGCCTCCGGCGAATGTCTGAAGAAACATCGAGTTCCAGAACTGCCATAACTGCTTAAGATACTCGCGCTGGAGATCCACGATCTGTGCAAAGGGGAAGAACAGATGGCCCGAAGCGGACGAATCCCTGGTGCCCACACCCGCCGCCGACACGAGAGCATCATCAAATTGCTTCATCGCATCCTGCCCGGCGCGCATGAGGTTTTCGAGATAATCTTGCGCGTCGACTGGTGGTGGGGTGCTGGTCATGGCGTGCCCGGAGCAGGAATTGAATGATTTAGACAGGTGACCGTGGGTAGCAAAACGCTATCACTTTGCTCAGGTAGCAGGAAGGCGAAAGCTGCTCCGCGATCAGCGCCGCACCCTCTGGCAAAAGGTGCCGGCACACCGCTCACGCGGCATCGGCCGGGACGAAACAGCGGATTTCGATGCTGCCGCGAAGACTGACATACCAAACGATGGCTTCGCCAAGCGGGTTTCCGGCATTTCGAATAATCGCCTTTTCCGGCACCCGCCACCACAAACCATTGATTGGAACCCAATAAGCTCCCGCTCGCACGTCGTACTCCGTGCGATGTCCATCGGAAATGTCACAGCATGGAACGCCAGCCGGGCTGCGCACGCCTTTGAACCAGGCGCGAATATCGTCCGGGACATTTTCAAATTGTCCGCGATCGACCGCGCGAGCAGTTCCTGAGACGAAGATCAACGCTCCAAATACGAGCAACAGCGCGCGCAACAGCATCATGAATCTCCGCACACCGATGATGTGAAGGATACGCTCGTGCCTGGTCGAAGGCCACCACTCGCGCGGCGAAAGATGCTTTCGCACCGCAATATCGCCCACCGCCGAACAGCTCTTGTCAACACGATTGATCGCGACGATCATTGATCGATCGGAAAGGGCCGATCGATCGGGCCGCCGTCTTGTCACCCCGCCCGGGGTTGGCGATCGCGGCAAACTTCAGGTCCGCGCAGTTTGGTGGTGGATGGCTTGCATCAACCGCCGCAACGATTGATAGGAATGACGTCCATGCCTGTTGCACCCTGGATCAAGTCGTACCCGCGTGGTGTCCGTTGGGACGCGGAATTGACGACGATGCCGCTCCACCAAATTCTGGAGCGATCAGCCGCCAAGTGGCCGGATAATCCCGCCCTCGATTTCATAGCCATCTCACTGATCAGGCGGCCAAGGGATTTCAGAAACTCGGTGTGCGCCCCGGCATACATGTCGGACTCTACCTGCCCAACACGCCTCACTATGTCATCGCGTTCTTCGGCGTGATGAAAGCCGGCGGCACCGTGGTCAACTACTCGCCTCTGGACGCGGAAAAGGTTCTGGAGCACAAGGTCGACGACAGCGAGACCGACATGCTCGTGACGCTCGACCTGAAGGCGCTTTACCCGCAAATGGGACGGCTGCTCGAAACAACGAGGCTGAAAACCCTCATCGTCGGCAACGTAGCTGAAATGACCCCGGCGCCCGAGGCCGCGCGCGCTCATATGTCGAAGAATGGCGAAATCGCCACGGTGCCTAAAGATAGCAAGCACGTTACGTTTGAGGAGCTCCTTAACAACGATGGTAAGTATGTTGAGCATCCCATTGCCGACCTGCGTGAGTCCGTGGCGGTACTTCAGTACACCGGAGGTACGACCGGACTTCCAAAAGGCGCGATGCTCACGCACGCCAATCTGTCGTCCGCGACTGCGCAATATGCCGAGACGACGCATACACAACCGCCGCTCCTCGATGAAGGGCGCGAACGGATTCTTGCGGTCCTGCCGCCGTTCCACATCTATGCGTTGACGGTCAATATGCTGCTAGGTATCCGCATCGGCGCCGAGATGATCTTGCACACCCGATTCGACGCGGCTGCAGTCGTCAGGGATATTTGCGAGAAGAAGGTTACGGTCTTTCCGGGCGTACCCACGATGTACGTCGCGATCATCAACCACCCCGGCGTCGAAAATCTCGATTTATCTTCGATCAAGTGGTGCGCTTCTGGAGGGGCCCCTCTTCCTCTGGAGGTGCAGCAGCGCTTTCAGGACATCTCCGGCTGCCGGCTGGCTGAAGGCTGGGGCATGACTGAAACGTCGCCGACGGGTACATTTACACCACTTGAAGGCGCGGTGAAGCCGGGCTCGTGCGGAATTCCAATTCCTGGCATCACCATCAAGTTTGCTGACGTCGACGATCCGTCTCGCTATGTCGGCCTTGGTGAAAAAGGCGAAATTTGCATCGGTGGCCCCAATGTCATGAAGGGCTATTGGAAGCGCGCAGATGCAACGAAGGAGACGATGACCGAGGACGGTTTTCTTCGAACCGGCGACGTCGGATACATGGACGAAGACGGATATATCTTTATTGTCGACCGCACCAAGGACATGCTGCTGTGCGGCGGATTTAACGTGTATCCACGCATCATCGAAGAGGCGATTTATCAGCACCCAAGTATTGAAGAGGTCATCGTGATCGGAATCCATGATGATTATCGGGGCCAATCACCGAAGGCCTTTGTGAAGCTTAAGACCAACTCGAAGCCGGTCACGCTCGAGCAAATGAAAGATTTTCTCCAAGACAAATTGGGAAAGCACGAAATGATCAGTGGGCTCGAAATTCGCGAGGCGCTGCCGCGAACTGCGGTTGGAAAATTGTCGAAAAAGGAACTTTACGACGAGGAAGCGAAGAAGCGCGCAGCTCAATGAGAGAATTCGGAATTCAGAATTGCCTGATCATGCAGACTGTAAGGTAAAGTATCGATGCCGGTCATATCAGCCAACGGAATAGAGATCGCATACGACGAGAGGGGCAGCCAGGCCGATCCGGCCATCCTGCTCATTATGGGTCTCGCCACGCAAATGATTGCCTGGCCGGAAGCGTTTTGCGACGACCTTGCCGTCCGCGGCTTCCGGGTAGTTCGCTTCGACAATCGCGATGTCGGTCTATCGACGAAGTTTGACGCGGCGCCGCCGATCGACCTGGGCGCGGTCTTACAACGTGTGATGGCTGGAGAGAAAATCAATCCGCCTTATGATCTGACCGATATGGCCGCCGACGCCGTCGGCTTGATGGATCGCCTGGCGATCAAGAAAGCTCACATCGTCGGCGCGTCGATGGGCGGCATGATCGCGCAGGTCGTGGCGGCTAAATATCCCGATCGCGTGAGAAGCCTAGTCTCGATCATGTCGTCGAGTGGCGAGCCCGGGCTGCCACAGGCAATGCCCGAAGCCATGACGGCTATCATGCAAGCGCGTCCCGACGGCAGCGACCGCGAGCTAGCGGTCCAGCACGGCATGAGGATCTACGCCGGACGACGAATTAAGAATGAAGGTCGGCGCAGCGTTCGATCGTTCCTACTATCCGGTCGGTGTCGGCCGCCAGTTCGCCGCGATCATGGCGAACGGCTCTCGTGTCGACATGCTCAAGAAGCTTTCCGTTCCAACTCTCGTTCTTCACGGCGCTGACGATCCACTGGTGCCCGTCGAAGCCGGCAGACACACCGCCGCGCAGATTCCGGGATCAACCCTCACTGTCATTCCCGGAATGGGCCACGACATCGCACCGGGCCTTATTCCCATTCTCGTTGAAGCGATAGCAAACCATTGCGGGGCAGCGGACCGACAATCGGAGTTGACCAAGGGTACGGAGAAACGGCCAATAGCTTAAGTGCAGAGCCCAGCCAAAATTCCCGGTTGAGGCTCAGAATCGGATGGGAGGATGCCATGGACAGGTTGTCAGCTCTCGATGCCAGCTTTCTGTACGGCGAAACGCCGGAATCTCCGATGCACGTTGCCGGGCTGGCGATCTTCGAGCCGCCCCCGGCAGGTAGCGATGTCTTTGCGGCCTTTCGTGACCATCTCAAAAGCCGTCTTCATCTCGTTCCTTTCTTCGAGCGCAAGCTGGTGTTGATGCCGATTCAGCTTGATCACCCGATCTGGGTGCACGACGACAATCTCGACCTCGACTATCACTTCCGCCACGTCTCGTTACCAAAACCCGGAACGCTGGAGCAGCTTGAGACGCTGGTTGCACGGCTGCACATGATCCTGCTCGATCGCACGCGGCCGCTTTGGCAGTACTACGTAATCGAGGGTCTCGAGCGCGGTGGCTTCGCAGTCTACATCAAAATGCACCACGCCGGTATCGACGGCGGTGCGGGTATGGCGGCGCTCCCTATCATCTTTGCCACCTCGCCCGATCCGGAACCGGCGCCCCCGCCGTTGCCGTCGCCCAGGGACAGCAGAATACCCGAGATTTTCGAGCTGATCAGCGACTCCTACGCAAAGTTTTTCACCCAGCAGCGCGAGTTCTATGAGTCGTGGCCCGACCTCGGCAAGGCGATCGCGAAAGTGGGACAGCGCGTTACGGCGGACCTGGCGAACCCGCCTCGCACACTGCCGCTTGCACCGAAAACGCTTTTCAATGTGTCGCTGTCCAGCCAGCGATCATTCGGAACCTGCACCATCTCTCTTCGCGACGTAAAGGCTGTGGCGAAGCTGACAAGGTCAAAGGTGAACGACATCGTTATGACGATCAGTGCGGGCGCGCTGCGGCGCTACCTGGAGATTCGGAACGCCCTTCCCGATGGCCCCCTGCTCGCAGCGGTGCCGGTCTCGCTAAGAAAGGCCGGCAATGCTGAAATGAACAACCAGGTCACGGCGATGCTGTGTAATCTGGCCACCGACATTGCCGATCCGATTCGACGGCTGGAGGCAATCGTTGCCTCATCCACCGACTCCAAGAAGCGGCTGGAGGATTTTCGCGATGTTATTCCAACCGACATGACGTGGCTCGGAGCGCCCATCATCATCACCGGCATGGCGCGCTTGATGGGGCAGGCCAAACTTGCCGAACGATTGCCAGCAATCGTGAACGTCCTGATCTCAAACGTGCCCGGACCAAGAGAAGCGCTTTATTGCGCGGGCGCGAAGATGATCCATTATTTTCCGGTCTCGATTCCATCGAATGGCAGCGTCCTCAACATCACCGTTCAGAGCTATCTCGACAATCTGGACTTTGGCCTGATCGCTTGCCGAGCCGCAGTTCCCGACATCGAGAAGCTGACGGAATTTCTGGCCGAGGAATTCCAGCGCTTGAAGAAGGCGGCCGGTGAGACGCCAGAAAAAAAGGTCAAAAAAATCGAGATGAAGCAGGTCAAGGCTGCGCAGCGATCCGCATGAGTCTTCGCGCGGCCGTTGCGATACGTACCGACTTTACGATCGGACACTGCGTCGCCATCCGGACAGCAACCCGGCAAGCGGTTGAACAATGAAGCGACTAAGGGAGAACGACATGGCTGAGAGTGTTTACAAGGTTATTGAATTGGTGGGGACCAGCACCGAGTCCTGGGAAAAAGCCGCGCGCGCCGCTGTCGAACGCGCCTCACAGAGTTTGAGGGACCTGCGCGTCGCAGAGGTTGTCGAACTCGACATGCAAATCACCGATGGCAAGGTCGAAGCCTACCGGGCGAAGGTCAAGGTCTCGTTCAAATTCGAAGAGCATCAGTGATAATGGTTAGACGACGGTCACGGCCGATCTTCTGGATCGGAACGGTGCCGACGCATGAGGAATTAAAAGTGAGCGGCCGATGAAGAAAGAAGATGTTCTTAAGCAATACACAACGCCCATAGCCACTCCGGCATTCGTGCAAGGTCCGCACCGGTTCAAGCGACGGGAATACCTGAACATCACTTACCGGACCGACCGCGAGGCGCTCGTCAAATTGGTTCCGGAACCGCTCGAAATCGATCAGCCGCTGGTTCGGTTCGAGGTGATGAAAATGCCCGACACGACGGGGTATGGCGCCTACGTCGAATGCGGCCAGGCCGCGGTCGTGCGCATGGACCAGGAGCAGGGCGAGTTTCTGCTGGCGATGTATCTGGACAATCTTCCTGCGATCGCCGCGGGCCGCGAACTGAGCGCTTTTCCAAAGAAGTTGGGTTCGGCGAAACTCTTTGTCGACTCCGACACCCTGGTGGGCACGTTGGACTACGGCGCCCTGAGGGTCGCCACTGCCACCATGGGCTACAAGCACAAACCGCTCGATCTTGAGAAAGCCCGGCAGGAAGTTGGTGTTCCGACATTTATGCTCAAGATTTTGCCGGGCTACTCGGGACGGCCGCGAATCTGCGAACTGGTACGCACCCAAATTACCAACGTTACCGTCAAAGGTGCATGGATCGGGCCCGCTCGACTGCAGTTCTTCGAACATGCGCTGGCGCCATTTGCCGATTTACCCGTGCGCGAAATCGTTTCTGCCAGCCACATCCTGACCGACCTGACGTTAGCGCCCGCGACGCTCGTTTACGACTATCTCGCCGAGCAAGACGACCAACCGGGCGCACCAAAATGAATGAGCATGCCATGAACGAAGATATCGCCTCCGACGTGCTGGAACGTTACTCGAAAGTTGCGGTCATCGGCGCCGGAGTAATCGGGGCGTCGTGGACCGCGGTTTTTCTTGCGCACGGTCTCTCGGTTGTCGTCAACGATCCGCGCGATGACGTTGAGGCGGTTGTGCACGATTATATTCGCAAAGCCACCCCAACGCTCAAAGCATTGGGCTTACCCACCCAAAATCTGACGAAGAAACTTACCTTCGAGGCTGAGCTCGATCGCGCTGTGGCCGACGTCGATCTGGTACAGGAGAACGGGCCGGAGCGCGTGGAATTCAAGCAAGACCTGTGGGCCCGCATTGAGCAGCACGTTCCCTCACACGCGTTGCTCCTGTCGTCTAGTTCGGCGAAGACTGCCACCGAACAATCTCTCAAAATGAAACACCCGAGCCGTCTCTTGATTGGCCATCCGTTTAACCCCCCGCATCTGATTCCGTTGGTGGAGATCGTTCCTGGAGAGCGAACCGAACCTCGTGCTGTTGCTGACGCCGTGGCCTTTTACAAAGCAATTGGCAAAGTTCCGCGCGTTCTTCGCAAGGAAATTCAGGGATTTGTCGCCAACCGGCTACAGCGCGCGATTTTTCGAGAGTGCTGCCATCTGGTACTGGAGGAGGGATTTGTCGCCAACCGGCTGCAGCGCGCGATTTTTCGAGAGTGCTGCCATCTGGTACTGGAGGGTGTGGTCACGGTTGACGAACTCGACGATATCGTAACCAGCTCGATTGGCCTGCGTTGGGCTGCGGACGGGCCTTTCCGTTCGTTTCATCTTGGCGGAGGACCAGGCGGCTTCGTCTCGTTTTTCCGGCAATTCGCGCCTGGAATGGAAGCAGCGTGGAAAAGTCAGGCCGCCGTAACTCTGGACGCGAAATCACAGCAAACCATTATCGATCAGGCGCAGGCGTCATTCGCGGCTACTCCGCCTGAGAAGCTCGAAGGTGAACGTGACGCCAAACAGCTCGCAATCCTCAAGGCTCTTGCATCCGTAAAAGCAAGCGGATGAACGCCGGACGGAAAAATTTTTCTCACTCTCGAATTGGGAATACTCGAATGTCGCAATTGATGTTCAAAGGCCTGAAGGTTCTCGATTGCAGCAGTTTTATCGCTGCGCCTGCGGCGGCGACAATTCTTTCCGATTTCGGCGCCGACGTGATCAAGATTGAGCCACCTGGCGCCGGTGATCCATATCGGGCGGTTCCCTCGCTGCCCACGATGCCACAGGCTAAGGAAAACTACGCCTGGATGCTTGCATCGCGCAACAAGCGCGGGCTTGCTCTCAATCTCGCGAAGCCCGCGGCGCAGGATGTGATACGCCGCCTGATCGCTCAGGCCGACATATTCATAACCAACTTCCCGGCCGTGGTGCGCAAGAAGCTCGGTCTAAGATATGAGGATCTTGCGCCTCTTAACGACCTGCTGATCTACGCATCTTTCACCGGCTATGGCGAGCACGGCGAAGAGGCCACCAAGCCGGGTTTCGACATCACCGCATGGTGGGCGCGGTCAGGATTGATGGATGGCGTGCGAACGGAAGCAACGGCACCGCCGGCGCGGTCGCTAACCGGCATGGGCGATCATCCATCCGGAATCTCGCTGTATGCAAGCATCGTCATGGGGTTGTATCAGCGGCAGCTCACCGGCAAAGGCGCTCACGTCGGAACGTCGCTGCTTGCCAACGGGATTTGGTGCAATGGAGTCATGGCGCAGGCCGCCCTGTGCGGCGCCCAATTCATCGATCGCCCGCCGCGCGAACAGGCGCTGAATGCTTTCACCAACTACTATCAATGCCGCGACGGGCGCTGGTTAATCCTCACGATCCTCAACGAGGAACGGCAGTGGCCAGTTTTCATCAAGTGCCTCGGACGGGAAGACCTGCAGAATGACCCACGCTTTGCAACAAGCCGAGATCGAATGAAGCACGCGGTAGAGTTAACCGCGGTTCTCGACAAGACGTTTGCGACCAAGGATCGTTCGGAATGGCGCGAGATTCTTTCCGCGGGCGGGATCGTATTCGACGTCGTTGCTTCGGCGCAAGACATCCCAAATGACAGTCAGATCATGGCCAACGAAATCCTGGTGCCATTCGACAATGACACCGTCTTGACTGTCGCGAGTCCAATTACCGTCGAGGGCCAGGACAAGGTAAGCCCTCGCCGCCCGCCGACCGTCGGCCAGCATACCGACGAAGTACTGCGCGAAGCCGGTTATGACGCAGCCACCATCGTAAAGCTTCGTGCGGATGGCGCGGTTGCATAACCGTCCGCACCTCGATCGCCCACGGATGATGTTGGAGACAGGTCATGAAAATCGAAGAGCTGTTCAGCGTGCGCGGCAAAGTCGCTTTGGTGACCGGCGGAAGCCGCGGTATCGGCGAAATGATCGCACGAGCATATGTTGAGAATGGCGCCAAGGTTTACATCACCGCGCGCAAAGCGGAAGCCTGCGACGCTCTCGCCAACGAACTGTCCAAATCCGGCGAATGTATCTCGATCCCCGGCGACATTTCCCGCATCGATGAAATCGATCGTCTCGGCACGGCAATCGAGAAGCGCGAGAGCAAACTCGATATTCTCGTCAATAACGCCGGCGCAAGCTGGGGAGCCGATTTTTTGACGTTTCCAGAATCCGGATGGGACAAGGTTATGGACCTAAACGTTAAATCGGCTTTCTTCATGACGCAGCGTGTCTTCAAATTGCTGCAAGCAGCTGGCTCGAAGGACGACTACGCGCGCGTTATCAATATTGGATCGATTGAAGGCATGCGGACCTCGCATCTCGAAGCGTATTCATACGCCGCATCCAAAGCGGCGATACTGCATTTGACCCGCATGATGGCGAAGTATCTCGCCAAGGATCATATCGCGGTCAACGCCATCGCTCCCGGTTATTTTCCGTCCAAGATGACGGACGCCATTGCCGAGGAGGAGAGCGAAATGATCGAAGGCAATACACCGATGCGGCGCTGGGGACGTCCGGAAGATATGGCGGGTGTGGCCCTGTATCTGGCCTCGCGTGCCAGCGGCTTCGTTTGTGGATCGACTGTGGTGGTCGATGGCGGACTGGCGACGACAGGATGAGTTGAAGCTGAGCGCGTGCCAGCTTCCGGGCGCATTTCTAAACGATCAATCTGAAAGACCGCGAATGCAGAAAGTCGCGACTTGAACAGCAGTTGTGATCGTTCGCCACCCATTCATCGAATACGATAACCGCTCAATCCGCGAAATAAAGCAGTCGCGCGTTTTTGCAGCTCGATACGGCGGGGAAAGCTCTGGGGTTCCGTCCCTTTGAGCGCTCCTCGCTTTTTCCGGCACCTGCCAATACAAAACCTGGACCTGCGAAGCCGCACCAGGACGCGTTACGACGATCTGCGCGGGTGAACAATTGCCGGTGCCGAAGAGCGGGCCGAAAGATCTAAAAACAGCGTTCCGTAACACGGTCCTCGTGCCATCGCTAGATCGACTGATCGTCCGAGCGCGCAACGCCGCCGTTGCGCGCGGGCGCCCTACCCCAGCTCAAAGGTGGTGACGCCGAATACCCGCTCCAGCCGCAACGGCGGGATCGCGCCGGTATACATGCGCACCGTTTCGAATACTGGCGTGAGCCCCAGGTCTTGCGCCAGGGCGACCGCGTCGCGGTTGACGCTGGGAACGTCAAGGAAGATCTCGCCGCCGCCCGCGCTGGCCAGCAAAGCCGACAGAACCACCTCGGCGGTGGCGCGATCGTCGGCCACCAGCGGGCCGATCTTGCGGCCCTTCCGGCATGGACGGATCACGCCCCAGCCGGCAAGCCCGCCATTGCGCAGGAGCGCGCAACCGACATGCCCAGGCGAGCCGATCCAGGCGCGCAGGAACGCGGTGCGCGGAGCCGGAAACACCGTCGCGTCGTATGCTTCCACAGTCGCCAATGGGACTTCGGTCAGCGCGATGACGCCAGCCCGTGGCGCATGCGGGGCCGTAATGGTGCCGCCGTAGCGGACATTCGCATAAGCAAGCTCGAACCCGGACCTCCTGTAATTTTGCTGCTGCGCCACCACGCCGTCGAGCCCGATCACCCGTGCGCCAGCGTGCGCGATGGCCGCGCGCCACATGCGAAGTCCGTAGCCGCGCCCGCGCAAATCCTCCCGCACGATGTAGAAGCCGAGGAAGGCGAAGCTCGCACCGTAATTGACGCAGGAGACGGTCGCGGCCGGGGCGCCGTCGAGCTCGCCGATGAAGAAGCCTTCCGGATCGGCCGCGGCGAAGCAGGCGCCGTCGGCGAGGCCCGGATTCCAGCCTTCGGCTGCTGCCCAGTTCACCGCTATCGAGATTTCGTCCGGCCGCATCGTCCGGATGCTCAGGTCGCTCTTGGCGGGCGATCGTGCAGATGGACTCATGAACCGAATTACCGCGAGTGAATCGTAAGAGCAAGGGAGGTCCGGTGCGCTACAACGTCAGACCGGGCAGATCGAGCCCGTTGGCATGGGCACATGCAATGGCACTTTCATAGCCCGCGTCGGCATGACGCATGACCCCCGTCGCCGGATCATTCCAAAGCACCCTCTCGATGCGGCGCGCAGCTTCCGGGGTTCCGTCGGCGACAATCACCATGCCGGCGTGCTGCGAATAGCCAATTCCGACGCCTCCGCCGTGATGCAGCGAGACCCACGTGGCCCCGC
Organism: Alphaproteobacteria bacterium; assembly: GCA_005884465.1. Taxonomy (GTDB): domain Bacteria; phylum Pseudomonadota; class Alphaproteobacteria; order Rhizobiales; family Xanthobacteraceae; genus Bradyrhizobium. Next base: position 24,331 of record VAZH01000067.1, read on the forward strand.
TGGCACAGTTGAGCAGCGCATTGAGCAGCGGCCAGTCGGACACAGCATCCGAGCCGTCGCGCATCGCTTCGGTTTCGCGGTTCGGGCTCGCAACCGAGCCGCTGTCGAGATGATCGCGACCGATGACGATTGGCGCCTGCAGCTCGCCGCTCGCCACCATTTCATTGAACGCCAGGCCCAGCCGATGGCGATCGCCAAGGCCGACCCAGCAGATCCGTGCCGGCAGCCCCTGGAACTTGATCCGTGCTTTCGCCATGTCGAGCCAGTTGTGAAGATGCTTGTCATCCGGCATCAGTTCCTTGACCTTGGCGTCGGTCCGAAAAATATCTTCGGGATCTCCCGAGAGAGCCGCCCACCTGAATGGCCCGATGCCGCGACAGAAGAGCGGACGGATGTAGGCCGGGACGAAACCGGGGAAATCGAACGCGTTCTTCAATCCCATATCCTTCGCCATCTGGCGAATGTTGTTGCCATAGTCGAGCGTGGGAACGCCCTGGGCGTGGAAATCCAGCATGGCCTGGACGTGGCTGACCATGGAGGTCTTGGCCGCCGCTTCAACCGCTTTCGGATCGGCCTTGCGTCTGGACTCCCACTCGG
>VAZH01000416.1 GCA_005884465.1 Alphaproteobacteria bacterium
TTGCAGGTCTGGGAGCGCCTCGGTATGCCGCTTCACGAGAAATCCCTGGCGGCCGAATAGCCCCTACCCTCTCCCTCCGCGAAATCCGGCCATTGGATCGGCGACATAGCGATGCTTTGCCGGTTCAATCCGGCTATACTCCCTCCCTGCGACGACTGTGGCTTGCGCTAGCGCGGATCAATGCGCACGCCAAAATGGCTAAGGGAGAAAGCAGCGATGCTGCACGACTGGGGCGTGATCGCAGCCGCATTCGGCTACATCGGGTTCCTGTTTCTGGTTGCGAGCTACGGCGACCGCCTGTCGCCGACGCAGCGCGGCCGCGCCAGCGCGTTGATTTATCCGCTGTCGCTGGCGATCTATTGCACGTCCTGGACGTTTTTCGGCTCGGTCGGATTCGCCTCCCGCACCAGTGTCGATTTTCTCGCGATCTACATCGGCCCGATCCTGATGATCGCGCTCTGCACGCCGCTGCTCCGCCGCGTGATCCAGCTCGCCAAATCGCAGAACATCACCTCGATCGCCGATTTCATCGCCGCCCGCTATGGCAAGAGCCAGGCGGTTGCCGCGACCGTCGCGGTGATCGCGATTATCGGATCGGTTCCCTATATCGCGCTCCAGCTCAAGGCGGTGGCGTCGTCGCTCGAAACTATCCTCAGCAATGACCAGGCGATCGCCAGCGTTCCGATCATCGGCGATCTGGCGCTGATCGTGACGCTGGCGATGGCGGCGTTCGCGGTGCTGTTCGGAACCCGCCAGACCGATGCGACGGAACATCAGCACGGCCTGATGCTGGCGATCGCCACCGAATCCATCGTGAAACTGGTGGCCTTTCTCGCGGCCGGCATATGCGTCACGTTCGTGTTGTTCGGCCCGTTCGAACTGATCGAGCGCGCGATGAAGACCCCGGCGGCAGTGCACGCCCTCGACTACACGCCATCGATCGGCAATTTTCTCGCCATGGTGCTGTTGTCGTTTTGCGCGATCATGCTGCTGCCGCGCCAGTTTCACGTCAGCGTGGTGGAGAATTCCAGCGATGCCGAGGTAGGGCGAGCGCGCTGGCTGTTTCCGCTGTATCTGGTCGCCATCAACCTGTTCGTGATTCCGATTGCAATCGCCGGTCTCGTGACCTTTCCGTTCGGCGGGGTCGACAGCGACATGTTCGTGCTGGCGCTGCCGATCAAGGGGAATGCGGTATTGCTCAGCATCGGCGTCTTCATCGGAGGCCTGTCGGCGGCGACCGCCATGGTGATCGTGGAATGCGTCGCGCTTTCGATCATGGTCTCGAACGATATCGTAGTGCCGCTGGTGCTGCAGCGCGGTCCGCGATCGCGCGCGGGCGAGAGGGATTTTGGCGACTTCCTGCTCAAGGTTCGTCGTTTCGCGATTTTCGCCATCATGGGGATGGCCTATTTCTACTATCGCGCGCTGGGCAACACCCAATTGGCGGCGATCGGGCTGTTGTCTTTCGCGGCCATCGCGCAGCTTGCACCGGCATTTTTCGGCGGCCTGTTCTGGCGGCGCGCGACCGCGCGGGGCGCCATGGCGGGCATACTGGTCGGCATCGCCGTGTGGAGCTATACGCTGTTTCTTCCGAGCTTTTTGGACGCCAGTGCCGCCGGCCTCTCGCTGCTGCAGCACGGTCCGTTCGGCATCGAAGCATTGCGTCCGCAAGCCCTGTTCGGCGCCGATTTACCACCGCTTCTGCACGGCGTTCTGTGGTCGCTCTCGCTTAACTTCCTGACCTATATCGTGCTGTCGCTGGCGCGCGAGCCATCCTCGATCGAACGCTTGCAGGCGGACCTGTTTGTGCCCGATACGCTCGCGCCGGCGACGCCGACATTCCGGCGCTGGCGCACCACGGTGACGGTGCAGGACATCCAGAGCACGGTGGCGCAGTATCTCGGCCCCGAACGCGCCCGTCATTCGTTCGAGGCCTTCGCTATCACCCACAACACCCGCCTCGACCCGGCGGCGCCGGCCGATTTCGAACTGCTGCAGCATGCAGAGCACCTGATCGCGTCATCGATCGGGGCGGCGTCCTCGCGTCTGGTGATGTCGCTGATGCTGCGAAAGCGCACCGTCTCCGCCAAGGCCGCGCTCAAACTGCTCGACGACTCCCACGCCGCACTGCATTTCAATCGTGAGATACTGCAGACCGCGCTGAACCATGTGCGGCAGGGTATCGCCGTGTTCGACGCGGATTTGCAGCTGATCTGTTCAAATCGGCAGTTCAGCGAAATTCTAGGGTTACCGCTGCACCTCGTGCAGATCGGGATTCCACTCCAGGAAATCCTCGAATTCATGGGGTCGATCGGCCCTGCGGGCCTCGGCGACAGCAACGCGTTATTGGAAAGGCGGCTGGCCGCCTATACCACCGAAGGCGAGCCGTATCTGGAACGTCTTCCCGATCGTCACATGGTGATCGAGGTGCGCACCAACCGCATGCCCGGCGGCGGACTGGTCATCACTTTTTCCGATGTCACGCCTTCGTTTGAAGCCGCCGAAGCGCTGGAACGCTCGAACGCTACTTTGGAAAAACGCGTGCGGGATCGTACCGAGGAACTCACCCGCCTGAATTCGGAACTGGCGCTGGCCAAGAGCACCGCCGAGGACGCCAACATCTCGAAGACGCGCTTTCTGGCGGCGGCGAGCCACGACATCCTGCAACCGTTGAACGCGGCGCGACTCTATCTGACGAGCCTGGTCGATCGCCAAAACGGCGGTGAGGATTCCCGGCTGGTCGAAAACATCGACGATTCGCTGGAGGCGATCGAAGAAATCCTCGGTGCTCTCCTGGATATTTCTCGGCTCGACGCCGGCGCCATGACGCCCTCGATCACCAGCTTCAAGATCGGCGACCTGATGCGTTCGCTGGAAATCGAATTTGCGCCGATCGCACGCGCCAAGGGGCTGAAGCTGACCTTCGTGCCCTGCTCGCTGCCGGTGGAATCCGATCGTCTGCTGCTGCGGCGGCTGTTGCAGAACC
>VAZH01000068.1 GCA_005884465.1 Alphaproteobacteria bacterium
CGGTTCGATCCGCAGCCGGTCATAAGTCTTGCCGACCAGCTTCTCGAACGGCGCGCCTTTCAGCACGCCGTCGACCAGCTTGCGCCAGTCATCATAGCTTGCCGGCGCGAAATCCGCTGCTAGCTGCAGGTCGTCAGGTGCAGATGCCATTTCGGTAGGTCGCTCCCTCCGAGCCATTTTTGCTTGCTATCGCGTTTTCCAGCGAAGTGGATACCGGTTTGCGTAAAGAAAACGCGTCAAAACAATAGATAAGAGCCTCCGTTCCGATTCAATCGGAACGGAGAGGGCTCTTGGCCGGAAATTGCCACGTACTGTCAGCCAAGCCAAACGGTTGTTTTTGGTCCCTTTCGGTCAGCTTGGGTCGGGCAGCCGCTCAATTTCCCGGGTTGATAGCTGTGCCAGCGCTGCCGAAATACTGCGTCCCGCGATGACACGGTCCGGCGCGATCTCCGCGAGCGGCACCAGCACGAAGACGCGCTCGAACAGCCGGGGGTGCGGCAGCGTCAGTTCCGGCTTGTCGATCGAAACATCGTCATAGGCGATCAGATCGAGGTCGAGGGTACGCGGACCCCAGCGCCTTTCGTTGGTCCGATCGCGGCCGAACTTCCTTTCGATCCTGTGCAACGTAAACAGCAGCGCGTGGGGATCGAGGTCGGTTTCGATTTCGATGCAGGCATTGATGAAAGCAGCCTGCTGCTGCTCATCGCCCCAGGGTGGGGTGGAGTAATCGGATGACCGCGCCAGCAGCGCGCCCTGCGTCATGCCGCAGATATTGGCGATCGCCTTTTGGAATGTCGCGCGGACGTCGCCGACATTGCCGCCAAGCGCGATCAGAACGTCAGCCATGAGGCGGCTGCGGCCGCGTGCGCGTCAGGACTACCCCGACATCGTCGAAAATCGCAGCGATCGGCGCGTGCGGCTTATGAACGGTGACCTTGATCGCGCTGACGCGGGGAAACGCCCCCAGTATCGCGTCGGCAACGGCGCCGGCCGCGCGTTCCAGCAGCTTATAATTGGCATTCTTGAAAGCAGCGGTGGCGGTTGTGACCACATTGGAATAGGACACGGTATCGGCGAGACGATCGGTGCGCGAGGAATCCGACAGATCGGTAAAGAGTTCGAGATCGATCACGAACCGCTGCCCGACCTCGGTCTCATGTTCCATCACGCCATGGCGGGCATGGATGACGACGCCGGTGATAAAGATACTATCGGTCATCGCCTGTCCCAAATCGCCGCTGCCACGCGCAGCGCTTGTACGGTTTCCGGTACATCATGGGTACGAATGATCCGCGCCCCGCCTTTTGCGGCCACAACATGCGCCGCGATCGATCCTCCAAGCCGCTGATCCGGCTCCGACGGCACGACCGAACTGATAAAACGCTTTCGCGATGCGCCGACCAGCAGCGGCAGGCCAAATGCGGTGAGTTCATTCAACCGGGCCAGCGCCGTCATGCTCTGCTCAGGGGTTTTGCCAAAGCCGATACCGGGGTCGAGCACGATATTGCCACGTGAAATACCCGCCTTCGCCGCGATCTCAAGCGAGCGCGCAAAAAACGCCGCGATATCCTTCATGATGTCGATGCCGGCATCGACGCGGTCGCGGTTGTGCATGACGATGACAGGCGAATTGCGTGCCGCCAGCAGCCCAGCCATGCCGGGATCGCGCTGCAGGCCCCAGACGTCGTTGGCCATGGTCACACCTGCATCAAGCGCCCGGGCGACGACGGCCGATTTCATGCTGTCGATGGACACGGGGACACCGAGGGAAACGACGTCGGCCACGACCGGCTGCAAACGTTCTAGTTCTTCCTCGGCCGAGACCGGTTCCGCGCCATAGGGCCGGGTGGATTCGGCACCAATATCGATGATGTCGGCGCCCTCGGCGATCATTCGGCGAGCCTGCGCCAGCGCGCGCTCCGGTGTGTCAAACTGTCCGCCGTCGGAAAACGAATCCGGCGTAACGTTGAGGACGCCCATCACGGCTGGATGGGGCCTGGACAAAAGCGCCCGCAGCACCGGATGATCTGCCGGGGCGGTCGCCGGAGCGGGTCTGGACGTCGCAATCATGCGGTCGCTTTGCGCGGTCCGTGCATCGGAGTCAAGATGCGGAGCGTGCGCCGATGCGGCACCAGCCTGGGCGGCCTCAAACAACGATCAATGGGTGACCTGGTTCAATAGGTAATCTTGGGCTGAAGCTTGCGGGCCTGCGCGATCAGTTGCTCGACGGACTTCTCCGAAGGCAAAACCCGGACGAGTTTGCGCTTGGTATTGACCTCTTTCATGCTCTCGGCCAGGCGCGCCGGATTGCGTAGCGCAAGTTCGCGAACCGTGGCGACGCCGGCGGCGCGCACCAGTCCCACCTTCGCCTTGCCCATGCCGGGAATCCGCATGTAGTCGGAAACATTGGCCCATTCGAGCAGTTGCTGCTCGCTGATGCCGGTTTTCGCCGCAAGTGCTTTGCGGCCCTTTACGGTCCGGGCCGTCTCGAGCAGCTTGTCCGTGGTGCGAATGCCAAGCGATTTCAGCTTGGAAGCGGCGAAGGATGGCAGGCCGTCAATCTCGGAGATTGGATATGTCATGACATTCAATATGAAAGCTGCTTTAGGCGAACTGGCTGAGGCCCGGCGTCCCTGCGATGATCTCGCCCATTCGATCCGCTCCGATTTTGTCGCGGCCGAACGTGAAAAGTTCACGAGCGACGTTCTGAATTTCGCCTATCCCCAAGCCAAGCCCCATCAGCTTGGTGCCGAGCGCCATCAGGCCACCGCCCATCAAATTTCCCAGACTGCCGCCATTGCCTGAGGCCGCGATCGCAGCTTCCGCACCGGGAATCTGGTCGATCAAGGCCTGAACTTTGTCCGAGGGACCCTCGTTGCGAAGAAATCCGAGAATGATGCCGATGGTTTTTTCAGCCACAGCATCATCAATGCCGGCCTTTACGGCCAGCCGTCCAATCAGTTCGTCCATATTGCCCCGCCCTCAGCCGGTTACGTGCCGGATCCTTGCTTATCGAATTTATCTTGATCTTCTGCGATACGAATTACAAGCGATGACCGCATTTGAAAGTGCTTTCATCTTCGATCGCGTGACGAGTGTTGCAGCAATGCAAGAGCAGTTGCGAAATTCGCTGGCAAATTGTCGCGGACCCGACGGTTCGCTCCAATTTTCGGCAGGAAAGCACGAAGCCGGCCGATCTCGTCTCGATGAACCGGGTTTCCGATCCCCCAAATGCCGTTGACCGGGTTCAATCGGCTTGCAAGATGCAATAGGATCATGGTGCCCGGGTAATTGAGCCCTTGATGCGCGCGAAGAGGCGATGCAATGGCTACGTCCGACAACAAGATGGCCGATACCGACGAGAAAATCTTCATCGGGAAGGGTGAACAGCCAGTCTGGCTGACGCTCGGGCTTGCAAATCGCCATGGCCTCGTCACCGGCGCCACCGGAACCGGAAAAACCGTCTCGTTGCAGGTGATGGCGGAGGGATTTGCGCGCGCCGGCGTCCCGGTGTTCGCGGCCGATATCAAGGGAGACCTTTCGGGCATCTCTGAAGTCGGCGAGCCCAAGGATTTTATCGTCAAACGGGCCGGCGATATGGGCCTCACCTTCCAGCCCGACCGGTTTTCGACCGTGTTTTGGGATGTGTTCGGCGAGCAGGGCCATCCCGTGCGTGCAACCGTCTCGGAAATGGGCCCGCTGCTGCTCTCCCGCATGATGGATTTGAACGACGTCCAGGAAGGCGTGCTCAACGTCGCATTCAAGGTAGCCGACGAGCAGGGTTTGCTACTGCTGGATATGAAGGATCTGCGGGCGATCCTGTCTTTCATCGCGGAACACGCCGCCGAGCTGACCACGCAATACGGCAACGTCTCCAAGCAGACCGTGGGAACCATCCAGCGTCAGCTCTTGGTGCTGGAAAATCAGGGCGGGGCCAGGTTTTTCGGCGAACCGGCGCTGGCGCTGAAGGATTTCATGCGTACCGACAGCGACGGCCGGGGCATGATCAATATCCTGGTGGCGGACAAACTGATGCAGAGCCCGCGGCTATACGCCACTTTCCTGCTGTGGATGCTGTCCGAGCTGTTCGAAGAACTTCCGGAGGTTGGCGATCCGCCAAAACCGAAGCTGGTGTTCTTCTTCGACGAAGCGCACCTCTTGTTCAACGATGCGCCGAAGGCGCTGATGGACAAGATCGAGCAAGTGGTGCGGCTGATACGCTCGAAGGGCGTCGGGGTTTATTTTGTGACGCAAAACCCGATCGACGTTCCGGACAAGGTGCTCGCCCAATTGGGCAACCGCGTGCAGCACGCGCTCCGGGCCTTTACCCCGCGCGACCAGAGAGCGGTCGCGGCGGCCGCGCAGACCTTTCGTCCCAATCCCAAGCTCGACACCGCAGAGGTGATCACGCAATTGGGCAAGGGCGAAGCGCTGGTGTCGTTTCTGGAAGGCAACGGCACGCCGGCAATGGTCGAGCGCGTCATGATCCGGCCGCCCTCGGCGCGGATCGGACCAATCACGACCGAAGAACGCAAGGCGATCATGGACAAGAGCCCGGTGAAGGGAAAATACGACACCACAATCGATTCCGAATCGGCCTATGAGATGCTGCAGAAGCGCGTGGCCGGAACGACAGCGTCCCCGGGTGGAGCTGCTGGAGGCGGGGGAATTCTTGGGCAGATCGGCGCGATTGTCGGGATGATTTTCGGGACCAACGTGTCGAGGGGAAGATTGTCGACCGGACAGATCATCGCGCGAAGCGTCACGCGTTCGGTGACCAACAAGGTGGTCGGCGGGGTAGTTGCCGATCTCGGCAAGTCGGTGGGCGGCTCAATGGGTAGTTCGGTCGGCCGTGCGCTGGTGCGCGGTGCGCTCGGCGGATTGCTGCGACGCTAGAATTTTTGGCTCATTGCTGCGATATGATCTCCCTCTGATTTCTGCGGAAAGGTGCGTGTGCTGAGATATCCGTCGTTGCGAGCGCCGCTCGATATTCTATTTCTGGTCTGCTGCATCGCGCTGACGGCCGACGTTCTGGTCCCGGAGATCTGGGGGAACGGAAAGACAAAAGACTATCCGCTCTGGTTCTGGGCCGGGCAGCAGGTGCTTCAGGGAAGGGATCTCTACCCCAGCGATCCCAAGGCCTATTTCGAATTCATCTATCCGCCGCTGCCCGCGGTCTTGCTCGCGACACCCAGCTATTTCGGCAAGGTACCTCTCTATCTATGCCTGTCATTTTTGAACGCGGTCGCGTGGTGGATGACGGCGCAATTGTCGAACGCGATGACGGGATCCGGCAAAATACCCGGTCCTTGGCTGTTTGCGCTGCCGGGCTTCGTCACGATCTCCTTTGTTTTCGACATGTTCGATCTCGGGCAGCCTAATCTCGTTCTGCTAGCGATGATGTTGCTCGGGTTCTGGTTCTTGCAGCACGAGCGCCCGTGGATGGCGGGAAGCATGTTTGCGCTGGCAACCGCAATCAAGGTCTTTCCGGTGGCCGTGTTTCCTTACCTGGTTTGGCGACGGCGATGGGCGTCAGCCGCAAGCATGGTGGTCTTCCTCGGAATCTTTCTGTTCGTGGTTCCCGCGCCCGTACGTGGTTTCCAGCACAACGTCTCCGAACTGAAGACCTGGTTCCAGGGAATGGTTGGATCGAGTTCGGAGCAGGGCTTTGGACAGCGCGCCGAGCAGAACTGGTCGTGGGTCAATCAATCCATCATCGCGGTGACGCACCGGCTGACGCGCCCGGTCAATTACAACCAGGACAATCCGGCGAAGCAGCCAGCCTACATGAACTTGCTCGACCTCGATTTCAGAACGGCGAATTGGGTCGTGCTGGCAGTATCATTGGCGATCGGGCTGGGGTATATCGCGGTGATGCCGCCGCCCGCGCGGACAACACCGCTGTCTGAGGCCGAAGAGCTTGGCCTCCTGTTCTGTCTGATGACGGTAGCATCGCCGCTGGCCCGGCAGTATTATTTCGTATGGCTATTCTTTCCGATCACGATCCTGATGCATCGGGGAGCCTTTGATCCACGTCCTGCCGTGCGGATTGGTACGTGGGCCGCCTTGGTGGCCACGGGTCTGCTGATGTGCCTCTCATTGCCGGTTTTTCCGAAGGATCTGCAGGCCTACGGGAACAATCTCGCCGCTACCGCGGTGATAGCCGCGGGATTGGTCTGGCACATCCTGCATCCGCCATTCGAAGCCAAAGCCAGCTCCTTGTCTCCGACGGACGGCGAGCTACAACCCGATATGCAGAATATCTCCCACTAGCCCAGGGAAAATCGAAATGTCCGACGCGCCGCAGCTACAGCCGGTCCTCGACCGCATCGATGCCGATCTCGACAACAGCCTCGAGCGGCTGTTTGCGCTGTTGCGGATCAAATCGATTTCGGCCGATCCGGCCTTTGCCGGAGATTGCAAGGCGGCTGCCGATCACCTTGCCAAAGACATCGCATCGCTGGGTTTGGCCACAGACGTCAGGCCGACGGCCGGTCATCCCGCGATCGTTGCCAAAACCAACGGCGGCGGCAGTGGTCCGGGCCGGCCGCACGTGCTGTTCTACGGTCACTACGACGTGCAGCCGGTCGATCCGCTCAGTCTTTGGCACCGTCCGCCCTTCGAACCTGCCGTCACCGACCATGCCGACGGGCGGAAGATCATCGTTGCGCGCGGCGCCGAGGACGACAAGGGGCAATTGATGACCTTCGTCGAGGCCTGCCGGGCCTGGAAATCCGTAACCGGCTCGCTGCCGGTCGACGTGACCATGGTCATCGAGGGCGAAGAAGAAATCGGTTCGAAGAATTTCGTTCCGTTTCTTGAAAAGAACAAAGACGACCTAAAGGCCGATTTTGCTTTGGTCTGCGACACCGGCATGTGGGACCGGGATACGCCCGCCATCACCACTTCGCTGCGCGGGCTGATGTATGATGAGGTGCGGATCAGGGCCGCCAACCGCGACCTGCATTCCGGCATCTTCGGCGGGGCTGCGCAGAATCCGATCCGGGTGCTGACCCGCATTCTCGGCGGCCTGCATGACGACAACGGCCGCATCACGATCCCCGACTTCTATGACGGCGTGAAGGATTTGCCAGCAGACATCCTGGCGCAGTGGAAGAATCTAGATCTTACGCCGGAATCCTTCCTCAAACCGATCGGGCTTTCCATCCCCGCCGGCGAGAAGGACCGGCTGCTGATCGAGCAGGTCTCTTCGCGCCCGACCTGCGACATCAACGGCATCATCGGCGGCTATACCGGAGAGGGCTCGAAGACCGTCATCCCGGCCGAAGCCTCGGCCAAAATCTCCTTCCGCCTGGTCGAGGGCCAGCAGCCTGAAAAAATCCGAAAAGCCTTTCGCGATTACGTCACTGCGCGCGTACCTGCGGATTGCAGGGCCGAATTCACCGACCATTCCAGCGCGCCGGCCATCGCGCTCGACTGGACCATGAAGCCGCTGGCCGCTGCCAAGCGCGCGCTGACGGACGAGTGGGGCAAGGAAGCGCTGCTGATCGGCTCGGGCGCGTCGATCCCGATCGTCGCGGATTTCAAGCGCACCCTCGGTCTCGATACCGTGCTCGTCGGTTTCGGTCTGGAAGACGACAACATCCATTCGCCGAACGAAAAATACGATCTCAGGAGTTTTCACAAGGGCATTCGTTCGTGGGCGCGAATTCTCGCAGCGCTGGCGGACGCGCCGAAGGAATAAGCATCGTGGCCGCCGGAATGCGATCTGCGGTCACAAGTGAGTTCTGGCGCGCCTATCGCGAGGCGGCCGGTCTGCACCACGACGACTACGACGTTGTCACGTTCGGCGCCGATGCCGAGATGGCGACCGAACTGGCAGAACTCGTGGTCGCCGGGATCAAGCGGGCGACAGCGGGATTGGTTCGCCAATTTGGCCCGGACGGCGAGCCGCCGCCGGTTGTCGGGGGTTACGTCGTCTTGCTCGATGGCGCCGATCGCCCGCGCGCGGTCTGGCGCACGATCGAGGTCCGGATCGGACCACTGAATTCGGTCAATGAACGGTTTGCCTGGGACGAAGGCGAGGGCGAGCGCACCCGCGATTGGTGGCTGTCCGCGCACCGCCGTTTCTTCGGGCGGCGAGCCGCCGCGCAAGGGTTTCGGATGCATGACCAGATCGAAACCATCTTCGAGCGGTTCGAGATCGTATGGCCACCCGAAATCGCCGACATCAGTTGGACACCCGGCGACGCCGTCGGAAAATGAAAACGCCGCCCGGAATTGGGCGGCGTTGGATTAGAAGTGCAGAGGTCGTTAAGGCGGAAACTACACCAAATTCCGGAATTTTCAAGTCTTGTAGCTCGGGTCGAGACGGTCGAGCTTGCGCAGCAGCGGCGGCCATACCAGCTGCGTCGAGCGCAACTCCGCGCGATCGGCATTGGAAAACACCTGCTCGTTCTTGTCGATCACCGCCTGTTCGACGGGATGGGCGGTCGGCCCCAGCATGCGGGTGCGTACCTGCATGGTGCAGGCCCGCTCCAGATGGTACATGCGCTCGAAGGCGGAAGCGACCGAGCGGCCGACCGTCAGCGTGCCGTGATTGCGCAGCAACATGTGGTTCTTGTTGCCGAGGTCTTTCTGCAGGCGCGGGCGCTCGTCATGATCAAGGGCGACGCCTTCATAGTCGTGATAAGCGAGATCGTGGGTGACAAACTGTGCGGTCTGGTTCAGCGGCAGCAGCCCTTCCATGCAGCTCGCCACCGCAGTGCCGTCGGGCGTGTGCAGATGAAGCACGCAGCCGGCATCCTCGCGCACTTCATGGATCGCGGAGTGAATGGTGAAGCCGGCGGGGTTGATGCTGTAGTCGCTCTTGGTGAGCTGGTTGCCGTCGAGGTCGACCTTGACGAGGCTCGATGCGGTGATCTCGTCGAACATCAAGCCGTATGGGTTGATCAGGAAATGATGCTCCGGTCCCGGCACCCGCGCGGAGATGTGAGTGTCGACCAGATCGTCCCAGCCATAATAGGCGACCAGACGGTAGCACGCGGCAAGGTTGATCCGCTGGTTCCATTCGGCATCCGTCATTCCCGACGGCTCTTCCTTCACGCGAGCTTCCGCTGGTGACATGACCTGTTTCTCCCAGTTGAATGGTTGATTTTTCGTCTTGAGCCTAGCCCTATGGCAGATTAGCAGCAAGGCGCGGCGCCAGCTTGGCAGTTATGCTATTTAACGACGGTATTTGCCTTACGGCGCAGGAATCGCCAGCAGGCTGGAAATGCTGCGGCCACGGATATCGTAGACGCGAGCGAACACCACGTCATCTCGCTTGATTTCCACCATGACCGGCGCGGTGAGGCCCTTGCAGTAGAATTCGCCGAGCGTCATGGCGAAGTCGGCGGCATGGCTGTCCCAGCCGATCGTGAAGTCGGGACCGAGCGCGACCTGTGCGGGGCGTTGCGGACCGCACACCGCGACCTTCCATTTGCGACCGTGTGGCGGCGCTTCCTGCCGCTCGATCAGTTCGTCGCGCAGGCCATCGGACGCCTGCTTCAGGGCAAGGCCCCAATAATCCAGCATGAACAGATCGTCGGCGCCGCGCACCGTGCCCGCGATGTGATTGAAGTGGGTATATTGATAGGGATGCAGCCGGATCATTTCGGCAAGCGGCAACAGCAGGCCGAACGAGAAAACCGCCACCGCCGCTGGCTGCCAGCTGCGGCGGTTTTCCTTGAGCCAGTTCATTCCCCATGAGAACGCAACGCCTGCGAGCACCGTCATCGGCGGGATCACAAAAATGAAATGGCGAATGCCGTTATAGAGCGCCGGGCGCTTCACCATCGCGATCACAAGCGGCAGTGTTGCCGCCACCGTCAGCATCAACAGAATGGACTTGCGGCGCGCCGAGACATCTTTGCGCGACAGCGACATGAAGGTGCCGACGACAGCTACGATCGAAAGACCCAGCAGTACTTCGGGAAGCTGCAGCGCAAACAGGGTCGGCAGATACGACCAGGGCATGTCGGGCACCGACACCAGTGCGCCATCGAACATTTCCTTCCACGGCTTCTCGAAGAAGTGCGAAAAGTAGGTCAGGGCATGGAAGGGATTGTCTGGCTCCATGATCGACCACGGCCAGATCAGCCCCATGACGAGGTAGCCGAGGACCAGGCCGGGCAGTAGCACGTAAACAACGTGTATGAAGCGGCGGGCAGCTTCGCGCGTGTTATGGGTGTGAATTTCCTCCAGGAACAACGGCACAAAGCCGACCAACGCATAGACCAGGGCCAGCCCGCCGAGGACGCGCGAACCGACCGACAGGCCAGCGCCAAGACCAACGATCAGGATGGTCCGCGGCGAAGGCGAAGGGTACTCCTCGGCCAGACGGACCAGACCAAGCATCAGGATCACCATCGCAACGGCGAACGGCGCATCCTTCGGATTCATGAACATGTGCCCGTAGTAGGTCGGGCACAGCGCCAGCAGGAGCAGCGCTGCAAGCCCGGCAAGCGGGCCACCGACGCGTCGGCCAAGCCGCCACGTCACCGCAAGGCCGATCACGCCGACGACGGCGCCGAGCAGGCGGCGGGTTTCAAACAGCTCTAACGGGATGATTTTGTGCAGCAGCGCAGCCGCCATGTCGAAGCCGCCGCCATACATGTAGAGATTGGCGAACGACAGCGCGCCGGTATCCTTGAAACCGGAACCATACATGCGCAGCAGGAGATCGGCATATTCGGCATGGGTATAGTCGTCCCAGCCCAATCCATAATCGCGAAACGTAAGGCTTGCGATCAAGCCGACCGCAGCCAGCACAATGATGGCGAGGTCGTCGCAAGTCCGCTCCACCGAGCGCCGGTTGGGCGTATCGATGGCCGAAGTTGTTATGGATGACATGGCTATTGGTAACCCGGTATCCCCTTGTGGCCCAGCGTTGGCGCTTTGGGCCTCGTTCCCCGGCATCCATATAGCGCAGTTCCCTCTCCAAGTAATTGGGAATTGTGGCGTAATTTCCCTGATGCGTTGCAGCAATCGTTAGAGGGTAAAGATTTTAGGCCGAGCCCCAATCACGTGCCGAGAGAATTAAGGTCTGGGTGGTATTTGTTAAGCGGGGCCGATGGTTTAGGGGAACTGCAACCAAAATCGCCGGTTGGCCATGCGCGAAATATGACAGTATCGTGGCGCTGGCGGCGCTGTGGGCGTTTCGAGCGCAGTCTGGGGTGAGTTCGAATGATGGTTTTGCTGTTGATCGCGGGGATTGGCTTTCTGTTGGCTGGTGTCCTGACGATCGGTTTCGGGATCCCGGTCAAGGAATTCAGTTTCGGCAATACCTTGATCCTGACAGGCACGGTCGCGGCTTGCACCGGGATCATCATGCTCGGCCTTTGGATGGTTGTTCGCGAGTTGAAGAATATTGCGCGGCGGCTTGCCCCGGGGGCTGCGACAGAAGACGAGGGTCTCTTATTCAGCCCTGACCGGCCGGCTGCGGAAAACGCGAGCAATGCGGACCCTTCAGCGCCATTGTCGCCGCCATGGCACGAGGACGCCGGTTCGCGTGATCGCGTGCGAGGTGACGTACCGTCCGCGCCAGAACCTGTCGAGGCCGCGCCAGCGGCCAAGCAGCGGCGCAATCTGTTGTTCTCGTCATCCTCGCGGAGGGAACGCGAACGCGCCCAGGCACGCACGACCGATCCATCCGCTCCTGATGCTCGTCCCCCACCGCCACCGGCTGGGCCGCCAGGGTCCGATTCAACCGAGGAGCCGCGCGCAACGTTCGACGACGCCTGGCCAAAATCGGAACGCTCCAGAACCGCCGATGCGCTGCCGCGGCGAAGCGGCCGAGCGCCATCGACCCTTACCGAGGTAAGTGCCGAGGCAGCCGGCGCAGAGCGCCAGACACCTGCCGCGCGCAAGGAGGAACCGCCGCCGGTTACGGTTCTCAAATCAGGCGTGGTTGATGGGATGGCCTATTCGTTGTATTCCGACGGCTCGATCGAGGCACAAATGCCCGAAGGCATGATGCGGTTTGCGTCGATCGACGAACTGCGCGCGCACCTTGACCAGCGTCCCTGAGCGCATCTGCAGTTCCGGCAAATTTGGGTTGAAAATAAAGCGCCGCTGTTCCTGCCAGATCAGCAGCAATCCGATCGTATTCGATCAGTAGCGGAAGATTTTGCAAGCGTATTGAAGCGGCGGGATACTGTCGCATCCTGCAAGTTCCCGCGGGATTACGACCTCTGGAAGGTTCGACCATGACTGACGCCGGCAAGAACTTCATCGACCTGACTGCGAATATCGTGTCAGCCTATCTCAGCAACAATCCAACCCCGGCTTCCGAAATTCCGAACCTGATCAGCCAGATCCATGCGGCATTGCTGCGGGTTTCGACCGGGCGGGTCGAAACGCCCCTGGAGCCTGCAAGACCGGCCGTGTCCGTGAAGAAATCAATGACCCCCGACTATCTGGTGTGCCTCGAGGATGGCAAGCGCTTCAAATCGCTGAAGCGTCATCTGCGCACGCAATACAACATGACGCCGGAACAATACCGCGACAAATGGGGTCTTCCGGCTGACTATCCGATGGTTGCGCCGAACTATGCGGTGGCGCGTTCGCAGCTTGCCAAAAAGATGGGACTCGGCCAGCAACGGCGGCGGCGAAAATAGCAGGTTGATTTCAGGAGGCGGTGGCCAGCGCCTGGCGGGCGTCGGAACGAATCCTCTCGACCATGGCACGCAGCCCGTTGGAGCGCTGCGGCGTCAGATGCTCGCGAAATCCGAATTGATCGAATATCGCAAGCGCATCGGCCGCAAGAATTTCCTGCGGCGTGCGGCCCGAAAATAATGTCAGCAGGATCGCGATCAGTCCGCGTACAATGTGTGCATCACTGTCGCCGAGATAGGTAAGCACTGGTTCATTGCGGCTGTTGCGGCTGACGTGTTTTGCGAGCCAAACCTGGCTGGCGCAGCCCTGAACCTTGTTGGCTGCGGAATGTGCCGCTTCCGGCATCGGCTCCAGCGCGCGGCCGAGCTCGATGACATACCGGTAACGATCGTCCCAATCGTCCAGCAGCGCAAAATTATCCCTGATCTCGTCGATCGTCATCGTGTCCCGCGCTTATCCCAATGTCATATATAGGGTCGCAGGAGCCGAAAGCGATACAGTTCTGGCGAATAAGTTCGAGGCTCAACTTGCGGTCACGGCGTGGTCGGAACCCGCCATTCCGCTACCAGATCGTCCGGCGTCAGCGTGTCGCGCGGCGCTGCTTCCGCGGCGTTGGCATGCCCGACGCTGCCGAGCGAGCTGGTGTGGTCAGATGCGCGCTTGTCGGTGATGATCTGGTACAGCTTGCGCGCGCCGGCCTGGGCGCGCTGGCCGATAACGGTGGCGGCCTGGCCGCCGACTTCACAGGCTGCCGGCTGGCGCTTGCAAAATTGACTCACGTCCGACACCGCAGCTGACGCAGCGGATACGGCTTCCGAGGCGCCGAACTGCGGTAGCTTGTCAGATTCAGGCGTCTTCTCTCTGGGCAGCAGCACGAGCACCAGCCCAAGCCAGAATGCCATGCGAAGCAGAAAAAACATCTCGCGCGACCCCTGCCGTCCCTTTTAATTCCATTGCGATTCCTCGCAACCGTTGCGGTTATCTCGCAATCGATTCCTGACTAACAGTCGTCGATAAATCGCAAGTGTTTGCATTGAACTTAAATCGCCGAAAATTTGCAAAAAACCCGACTGATTCGATTCGGTGTAAATTTTCGATTGATGCCGGCTTTCGCTGTCGATTGGACGCATCCACCATTTCGAAACCATACCGGGGTCGGTTCTGGAAACCCGGCGTTCACCATCTGCATCGAATGCACCCTCTCGCGGCCTGCGAAAGCCAAGCGAACATACGGTGATTCCACCGCCGGCCAGCGCGCCTTAGCGTTCGCTTAATTTCGCTCTGACACGGTGGCGCAACGATAAGGGGGGCGTTCCGGCGCGTCTTTACGAACCAGCCGAAGCGCGAGAGCCGTGACAATTTTGAGCATCATCCGCGATTGCCTCGATGCGCTGCTGCATCCCTCAGCACGATATGATGCGCTGACGCGCGCACGCCATCGCGCGTTCATGGCGCCGCGGCTATTGGGTAGCCTCGCGGCATTCGCGGCATTTCCGGTCTATCTTGCGATGCGCGGCGCGCCCACTGCGCTGGAGGTCGCGGCCTTCGCGTGGCTTATTGCGCCCATTCTGCTGTCCTGGTTTCTGTCGCGCACCGGCCGCTACGAGGGCGCGCACGTGCTCTCCTCGCTGGCGCTGGCCGGGCTCGTCATGACGGTGGCCATATCCACCGGCGGCATCGAATCTTTTGCTGCGATCTGGCTTGTCGTTGTTCCGCTTGAGGCGGCACTTTCGGCATCGCGCCGCGTGGTCGGATTCGCATCGGCACTGGCGCTGACGTGTACCGCCGTCCTGATCGTTCTCGGGCATTTTGACATGTTGCCGGCGCCGGATGCGAATATTGCCGCGAGCGGCATATTCATGGCGTTCGGCGTGGCGTCGGCGACGCTCTATGCCGCCGGACTTGCCTTCGGCGCCGAGTCGCTGGCGCGCACCAGCGTCGCGCTGCTCTACGTCGAGGAAGACCGGTATCGCCTGCTGGCGCGAAACATGAGCGACGTCATCTCGCGCCACCGCCGCAACGGCGCGGTGCAATTCATTTCGCCCTGGGTGGAGGCGATGTTGGGAACACAGGTCACGCGGCTGCTGGGGCACGGCCTGTTCGACCGCGTCCATGTCGCCGATCGTCCAGCCTATCTCACCGCGCTTTCGGACGCGGCGCGCGGCGGCGAAGCGCGTAGCGTTGAATTTCGTGTCAGGCGAGACGGGCCGCGCGGCGGGAATCAATCGGTGGATTTCATTTGGGTCGAAATGCGTTGCCGGCCGCTTGGACAGGCGTCGGAAACGACGACTTCGTCCGAAGCCGAAGTCGTGGCGGTGATGCGCGACATCACCGACCGAAAAATCCAGGAACAGGCGCTCGATATGGCGCGCACCGCCGCCGAGCAGGCGGATGCGTCCAAAACCCGGTTCCTCGCCACGATGAGCCACGAATTGCGCACGCCGCTCAATGCCATCATCGGTTTCTCCGACATGATCGTTCAGGAAGATGCCTTGATGCTGGATGCGGTGCGCCGCAAGGAATACGCCCAACTGATCAACGATTCCGGGCAGCATCTGCTGTCGGTGGTCAATGGTATTCTCGACATGTCCAAGATGGAGTCCGGAAATTTCGAGATCTCGCCGGAGCCGTTCGCGCCGCGTGCGGCGCTGATCAATTGCTGCAATCTGCTGGCGCTCAAGGCGCGCGAAAACAGTATCGACCTTGTGACCCGGGCGGCCGAGGATTTGCCGGTCATGACCGGCGATCCGCGCGCCTTCAAGCAGATCGTGCTGAATCTGGTGTCCAATGCCATCAAGTTCACCGAGCGCGGCGGCAAGGTGACGGTAACAGCCGCGGTCGAGGGACCGCGGCTGGTGCTGTGCGTCAGCGATACCGGCGTCGGCATCGCGGCCGACGATCTCAAACGGGTTGGCGATCCCTTCTTCCAGGCCGGCAAGGCCTATCAGCGACGCCACGAAGGCACCGGCCTGGGGCTGTCGATCGTGAAAAGCCTGGTCGGGTTGCATGCCGGCGAGATAACCGTGCAAAGCAGGATCGATGAAGGAACCACCGTGACCGTCGCATTGCCGCTGGCGTTTTCACCGCCGGCGCTCAAGCCATCGAGCAATATCGCAACGCTCACGCCGGCCCCGCGATCCGCAACCCAAGACCAAGCTCATCAGGTGAAGAGAAGTGCCTAGACAAATTGCAAGAGATGAGGACGACATGCCGCGCCGTCGCCGCGCGCGCGCGGTTGTGGTTGAAGCGGATTCAGAGCGCGGTTTTGCAATGCGGATCTTGCTGCACAGTCCGAAGGACGTGGTGGCCGGCGCATTTGCCTTTGCAGCGGTCATCGCGATCATTGCCAACGCGCTGTTCCTGCAGGCTGGACGCCATCCCTCGCCGATGTTCGGCTCGGTTGTCGCGATGCCGGCGGCGGCATTGGCGCCTGCCAGTCCCTTGCCGCGTCCGCGCCCGGTCGAAGCCGACGCGACGCTGTCCGAACCAAAGGCAGCCGATGCGAAGCCAGCCGAGCCGAAAGCCACAGATCCTTTGGCCAGTCTCGTCAAGGCGACCAGCGCTCCGGCCGCGGTGCCTTCCAATATCGTGCGGCCGCCGGCGCCGATCCCGGCTTCCTCCCGGAACGAGACAATTGCCAATCCATCGCCGGGCTCGCGCCGGGTAGCGGCGGTGCAGCGCGCGCTTACCGAATATGGCTACGGCCAGTTGAAGCCGACCGGCACGGTCGGCTCCGACACTCAGGCCGCGATTCAGAAATTCGAGCGCGAGCGCAAGCTCCCGGTGACCGGGCAGATGTCCGACCGCCTGGTGCGCGAACTGATCGTGGTGACTGGCCGGCCGATCGAGTAGACCGATGGGGCTCAACGCAGACATGTGCAGCCGCCTAAACTGCGGGCGTTCATCGATTTTCTCGTGAGCAGGTTGAGTGTCCAAGGCGCGAGCGCGACGAACGACAGCGCAACGAACAGCATCCGAACATCACGCGGGCTACCCGCCCGCAAATAGCTTCGCCTGAAGTTCGCAGGTGCTACCAGGCGGAATTGATGAGACTGCTATCGAACAGAAACAAAGTGCGCAGCCCAAGGCCGCCATTTGTATTTCGGATCAAGTTGCGGTCAGGGGCTTGCGACCTGTTGTAGCGTATTGAAGCGCGCCTTCTGCTCGCTGTTCAGCGTGGCATAGAACTCGTCCAATGCGGGTTGCACCCGGTTAGCCGCCTGCAGCATAGCCTCGAGCCGCTTCTCCATCGCCTCCAGCCGTCCGACCGGCGTCAGCGGCACATTGTCCGGGCAGGCAGCTTGCAGTCCCTGAACGGCCTTCTTCGTCGCTCCGCTCAGGCGGTCGAGCGCTTCCTTTTGCCTGCCTGCCGGGTGCATCACGGCCTCGATCCGCTCGATCGGCAGGTGGGTCAGGCTGGACTTCGGCTCGCCGCAGCTCTCGGACTGCGCATTCGCATCCTGCTGCGGTTGCGAACGGTCACCGATATGAGGGCCGAGCGCGTTGAAGCGTGCCTGTTGCTCGTCGCTAAGCGAACCATAAAACCTCTCCAGTGCCGGCCGCACGATCCGCACCGCCTCGAGCGTGGCGCTGATGCGGTTGGTCATCGCCCGCAAGCGGCCGGGCGGGGTCATCGCATACGAATCGCTGCAAGATTGCTTGAACACGTCGGCAGCCTTTGCCGCCGCGGTCCTCAATTCGTCGAGCAAGGCGCGTTGCTCCGGCGTCGGCCGTACCGCCTGCGTGATCGACGCCAGCGGCCAGGCCGTGATGCCCTTTTCCGGATCTCCGCACAATTGCCGGAGAGTCTGCGGGCTCACGCTTGAGCGTTCGCGCGCTCGATAACCGGTAGTCGCGCCGCCGGGTTCCGGATAGCTGGCGTAGGCGGAATATGGGTAGCTGGCGTAGGCGGAATACGGATTCTCCGCGCCCCAGAACACGGTGTCGACGAAGTCGTCGTAAGCGTAAGCCCAATAGCCGGGGTCGTAGGCGTAGGGCCAGAACGTATATTCGAAGATGTCAGAATAGGCATAGGGCCAGAACACCGGGCCGAGCCACGCCACGAACGCCGCGCGCAGGCCGCGCCGCCAAGCGTGGCGGGGAGCCCAGCCGTTCTGCCGGACCGTGAGCGCCGCCTTGGCCTGCGGTTCGGTATTGCCGCGGAAGCGCGCGGCAAATCGTCCACGTGCGGCAGCCTGCACGGCGGCAGCGGCGGCGGGCCGCGTCGTCGAAGGCTGCAGTCCCAGCCGCTGCTGGCGCGCCAGATCACTTTGCTGCTCGTGCTGCTCGCGCTGGAGCAGGCGGTTCTGTGCCTGCAGCAACCGTTGCTGCGCGCGTTGCGCCCGCAGGCCTTGCGGCTGTTGCGACTTTAGGTCCTGCACGCGCTGCTGCAGGCGATCGATGCGGTTCTGGCGCTGTACGCTCTGGCGCGAAAGCATCTCGCGCTGCCGCTCCTGCACAATTTGCTGTCGCTGCTGGATGCGCTGCTCACGCGGTTGCGCATGCTGTTCGATCCGTTCCTGTCGCGACGGCCGCGCGCTCAAAGCGGGCGGTGCACTCGGGCGCGATGGTGCGGCGATG
Source organism: Alphaproteobacteria bacterium (assembly GCA_005884465.1). Taxonomy (GTDB): domain Bacteria; phylum Pseudomonadota; class Alphaproteobacteria; order Rhizobiales; family Xanthobacteraceae; genus Bradyrhizobium. The sequence goes on from VAZH01000068.1 coordinate 18,199, forward strand.
TGTGGCGTCGCATGCCGCGTCATGGCCGGATGCTGCGGCGGCGCACCCGGACCACGATGGACGTCGGGTCGGCGGAACTCGGGCCGTGGCCCTGCGACACGCGGTGCGGCCGCGCGCGGCGGCGCAGCGAAATGCGGTGTGGGACGCGGCGCCATGGCCGGACGCTGTGGTGGGGGAGCCGGATGGAACGCAGGTGCGGCCGGCCGCGCCATTGCCGGAGGCGGTGCAGAGCGAGCCATGGCGGGGGGTGCCGCAGGACGGGCCATGGCGGGCGGCGGTGCCGCAGGTCGGGCCGGCGCAGCCGGCCCGGGCCTTTTCTGGTCCTGGGCGGAGGAGCCGACGCTCGACGCGATCACGGAGGCACTAATCAAAAATGCTGCAAAGCAAACACCGCGCGGAAGCATGATCGCAGCTCCCTGCCAGTTCTGGTCGCCCACCAATCTCAACGCGCGAGCGCACAAATCGTTCGCCCGCTTCTATTGCTCGCATTGCAATTTTGCGAGGCGGGGTGACGGGTGAGCATAAGCCGCTCAAAAGAACCACGCGAGCCGATCAAGTGATCCAGTGAGACTTGGGGCCCACGATTCCCTTGTGGTTTGCGGTTGCGGTTAATGACTGCTCAGGGTCCAAGAACAGTTGTCACGCCCTTGAAATGGGATGGCGGTATTACCGCCGCCGAAAGCGACACCGGTCGGCTGCGCTTGGAGGCAAGATTGCGACCGCGCGTTTGTGAGTCCACGCCACTTTCTATCCGAAGTTCGCAGGCGAAGTCGCGGCAGCGTCCGGCGAGCTTCGGATTGGGAACACTAGCGTCACCTCATCCGCTCGCCTATCGTCGATCCCATGCGTTTGAAATCCAGCATATGGGTGGCGGCTTATCTGCGCCGCTGCCAGATCGAAGGAATCTTCGGTGCGGTCCGCCGGCGCGGCGCGGAAGAGGCCGGTGCGGTGTTCGTCAAGGTTGGGCTGCTCGACGGCAAGGCCATGCTGTATGTGCCGGCGCCGCAGACGGTCTATGATGACAGCCGGCCGATCGAACGCATTTTCATGCCGACGTCGCCGGAGCCGATGCCCGAGGCTTCAGTGGAAGAGCGCCTCGTCAAGGAAATCCGGTTCGACCCGGATGCCTGGATCGTGGAGACCGAGGACAGGGCAGGGCGGCATTTTCTGGATCTCGCGGGGGCTTAACGCGTATTCCGCAAAAGTGGGTACCGGTTTTGCGATTAGAATAGCGCAGTACTAACGTCCCGAACTCCTGCGCGGTGCGCTATCGGTGTCAGGCAGGTGCGGCGCTGGTCGGGTTTGAGCGGGCACGGAGCGCACCCGATGGCGTTCGTCGTCATAAAGCGAGGAGCGATATTTGGCGCGGGTGGCCGCCATCGTCGAGCCCCGCCACGCGGCCAGCATGATCAGGGCGGATCGTTCGGTCAATCTGTCGTACAGGCGCGACAGCCGGTAGACGTAGTGCACCGAAGAGCCGAATTCAGGATTGAGGAACAGCAACACCCGCTGAAAAACCGCGCTCGGCATGTCCAGCGCCCTCGCCGCGCAAGCCAGGGGCTCGCCGCCGGGGTCGTTGACCACCTGCGCTGCAACTCGCGACGGCAATATCAGCGCTTCGCCGAGCTCAAGTGTGAAGTTTTCGACGTCGGCCGCGAACGCCGCCATCTCCAGCGTTTCGATGGCGCGTGCCGCGCGTGCGGCGGGTATCCGTGCCGAAGCCTTTAGCTGGCTGTCGTGCAGATCGTGCAAGATCAAAGCGCGTCCGCCGGCGCTGGCGTGGAAAAACATGTCGCTGATTTCGGCGGCGTCCCTTGGCTGCATCGACAAATTCGACGCCATCCGCAATTGCACCTCGCTCGATGGCTTCACCGGCGGTGCAGTTGAACAGGTTGCGGGAATCTCGGGAGCGAGCGGCACGCGCTGGTCGGGACTTGCGGGTTTCAGCCCGAGCTTTCTGGCGACTTCGACCGGCGTGCCCGGATAGACCGCAAGCCGCGCCCGAACCGCCGCCCGCGTCGCGTCGTCAACCTCATCGATCAGGCGGGAGGTTAACTCGACAAACTGCCGCGCTTCGTCACCGCTGTGCGCGTTGGCTTGAACGTAGAGATCCGTCAGGACACGGAGCAAGGTAGGTCTGATATCGACGCCCTCCCTGCGCGACAGCGTGATCAACCCGTCGAAGCCGGGCAATGATGGAAGTGTGGTCATGTCAGAGATACGCGACTGAGTAATGCTCGCGCCAGTTTATGCGCGTTGCTCTAACAGCTCGTTAAGGAAAACAATCGATGAAGACTGTCGTCATTTTCAAGGGCTCATTGTGCCGCAACGGGCCACGGGCTGCCGCCGGCGCCAAATTGGGCCCTGC
>VAZH01000069.1 GCA_005884465.1 Alphaproteobacteria bacterium
GACATGAGCACCATCATTGAATTTCCGGCGGATGCAGCGTCGCGGCGGCCGGGCTCAAGCACGAACGGCGCTCCCCGCGAAGGCACGGGAACCATCCTGATCCTTCCGGTCGTCCGGATCGAACGCGCCCCTGATCAGACCAGCGGCGGCAGCGGACCGCAAGAAGGTGCGGCCCCGGGGCGCCGTCGTCGTCGGCGCTGACCTCAGGACATCTCGCCATGCCGGAGACGTGTTTTCCGATCCGGACAAATCAGCAGGTTCCGATCTTATCGCCGGCTCTCGCGCTGCTTTGGATAAGCGTGATCCTCGGCGGCTGCAGCGGCGGCGATTTCGGCCGCACCCGCCAGGATTTTCTCAATGACGATATGCACCGCTGGATCGGCGGCGAAGCGACGTCGAGCATCGGCCTGCGTCCATCGCGGTTCCAGCTCACCGACAGCGAGCGGCTGCTTCGCGATCTCGCTTACCCCCTG
>VAZH01000070.1 GCA_005884465.1 Alphaproteobacteria bacterium
TACGGCCGCATGCTGATCGACGAGCCACACCGTTCGCATTCATCGCGCTATGCGCAATTGATGGAAGACGTGCGCGACGACATCACCCGGTTCGAGCCGTTCTTCGCCGATGCCGTGCGCGTGCTCGAACTCGACAAAAAGCGCAACGCCAGTCTTGCGCTTGTTTCGGAATTGTCGCCGCGCGAAGGCGCCGACGCGGTCGCCCGCATGCAGGAGAATACCCTGATCGTGCAATGGGTGCAGCAATGCCTGGAGCGCCGAATATCGTCCTACCGCTGGGCGCTGGAACGGCTGGTGATCCAGGCGCCGGACAACATCGCGGCTGACGCCGACCGATTGATCGGCGAACTTGCTGCGCAAACCGCGAACCCGCCGGTCGCGGCGCAGCCGGTCGTCGGACGTGCGCTGAGCGTGCGC
>VAZH01000417.1 GCA_005884465.1 Alphaproteobacteria bacterium
CGTCAGGAGATTGCTGTTGTCCTCAAAATGGCTGCGCAATCCTGCCAGCCGCTCGTCGCGCATCAGCATCAGGAAATGGGATTTCGGCATCCACACCGGCGATGCGGGATCGAAGCCGCTGGGGCCGTTTTCGATGGCGTAGCGGCGGTCGGCCGGAAGCGTCTCGCCGGCGCGCAACACGACGCGCGGCAGCGGTTCAGGAGACAGGCCTTTGACGGGATAACGATAGAGGCTGGCAATCTGCGCGGGCGGGATGGGGGACATGCGGCTTATTAAGAGATTCCGGGGGCGGGCGCCACTGCGCACGAATTTGTGAAGCTGCCTCTTCCGTTTCCGGGACCCTGTTCCCACATTTGCCTGAAGTCGGCGGAAGCGTCGGCGAAGAGACCGCCTGCCGGTTGAGGAATGTCAATGCGGCCGGCGCAAACCCAATGAATACGCTGAGTCTGTGCCTCGCGCATGATCGGCCAAAGGATGGGCGGTTTCGCGACCAGATCATGCGCTCCTTGAATTCGGCGCGCGATCGGACGCAAAACCGTATCGGCTTTTGCTGATCGCGCTCTCGGGCGGAGCGGCAGGCTGAGGGGAATAGCGATGGATATTGAGAAATATACCGAGCGTGCGCGCGGGTTTATCCAGGCGGCGCAATCGCTTGCGATGCGCGAAGGCCACCAGCAGTTTTCATCGCTGCACGTCCTGAAAGTGCTGCTGGACGACAGCGAAGGCCTTGCCGCCGGCCTGATCGACCGCGCCGGAGGCAATTCCCGCGCGATCCTCAAGGCCACCGAAGACGCCCTCAACAAGCTGCCGAAAGTTTCTGGAGGCGGCGCCGGACAGGTTTATCTCGCGCCCGAACTGGCGCGTGGGTTTGACACCGCGGAAAAGGCTGCCGAGAAGGCGGGCGACAGTTTTGTCGCCGTCGAACGGCTGTTGCTGGGGCTGGCGCTCGAGAAAGACAGCGAGGCCGGCCGTATCTTGCGAAACGGCAACGTCACGCCGCAAAATCTCAACGCGGCGATCGAAGCCCTGCGCAAGGGCCGCACCGCCGACAGTGCGACGGCTGAAAACGCCTATGATGCGCTGAAGAAATATTCGCGCGACCTGACCCAGGCGGCGCGGGACGGCAAGCTCGATCCCGTGATCGGCCGCGACGAAGAAATCCGCCGCACCATTCAGGTGCTGTCCCGCCGCACCAAGAACAATCCGGTGTTGATCGGCGAGCCCGGCGTCGGCAAGACCGCGATCGTCGAAGGCCTGGCGCTGCGGATCGTCAATGGTGACGTGCCGGAAAGCCTCAAGGACAAGAAGCTGCTGGCGCTCGATCTCGGCGCGCTGATTGCGGGTGCAAAATACCGCGGCGAGTTCGAGGAGCGGCTGAAAGCCGTGCTGCAGGAAGTCACTGCGGCGGAAGGCAGTATTATCCTGTTTATCGACGAGATGCACACGCTGATCGGCGCCGGCAAGGCCGACGGTGCGATGGACGCGTCCAACCTGCTAAAGCCGGCGCTGGCGCGGGGCGAATTGCATTGCATCGGCGCGACCACGCTGGACGAGTATCGCAAGCACGTCGAAAAGGACGCGGCGCTGGCGCGCCGGTTCCAGCCAATTTTCGTTTCCGAGCCCACCGTCGAGGATACCATTTCGATCCTGCGCGGTCTGAAGGACAAGTACGAGCAGCACCACGGCGTGCGCATCACCGACTCCTCGTTGGTGGCGGCGGCCACGCTGTCGAACCGCTACATCACCGACCGTTTTCTGCCCGACAAGGCGATCGATCTGGTGGACGAGGCGGCTGCGCGGCTGAAGATGCAGGTCGATTCCAAGCCGGAAGAGCTCGATTCGCTGGATCGCGAGATCATCCGGCTCAAGATCGAGCAGGAAGCGCTGAAAAAGGAAAGCGATGCCGGCTCGAAAAGCCGCTTGCAGGTGCTGGAGAAGGAACTCGCCGATCTCGAGGAAAAGTCGGCGGCCCTGACCGCACGCTGGAGCGCGGAGAAAAACAAGCTGTCGAACGCGCAGAAGCTGAAGTCCGAACTCGAGGCGCTGCGCACCGAACTCGCCAACGCGCAGCGCCGCGGCGAATACCAGCGTGCCGGCGAACTGGCCTATGGCCGGATTCCCGAGCTTGAGAAGCAGCTCGCCGAGATTGAGGCCAGGGAAAACGCCGGCGAGATGATGGAGGAGGCCGTCACGGCCAATCATATCGCGCAGGTGGTCTCGCGCTGGACCGGTGTGCCCGTCGACAGGATGCTCGAGGGCGAGAAGGAAAAGCTCCTGAAGATGGAAGACATGCTCAGCAAGCGCGTGGTCGGTCAGGCCGAAGCGGTGCGTGCGGTGGCAACCGCCGTCCGCCGTTCGCGCGCCGGGCTGCAGGACCCAAACCGCCCAATGGGCTCGTTCATGTTCTTAGGTCCGACCGGCGTCGGCAAGACCGAGCTGACCAAAGCGCTGGCGGAATATCTGTTCGACAACGAGCACGCGATGGTGCGCCTCGACATGTCCGAATACATGGAGAAGCATTCGGTGTCGCGGCTGATCGGCGCGCCTCCGGGCTATGTCGGCTATGACGAGGGCGGCGCACTCACGGAAGCGGTGCGGCGGCGGCCTTACCAGGTCGTGCTGTTCGACGAGATCGAGAAAGCACATCCCGATGTCTTCAACGTGCTGCTGCAGGTGCTCGACGACGGCCGCCTGACCGATGGCCAGGGCCGCACCGTGGATTTCCGAAACACGCTGATCATCATGACGTCGAACCTCGGATCGGAATTCCTGGTCAACCAGCCGGAAGGCGAGGACACCTCGGCGGTGCGCGAGCAGGTGATGGGCATGGTGCGCGCGCATTTCCGCCCGGAATTCCTGAACCGGGTCGACGAGATCATCCTGTTCCACCGGCTGCAGAAGAGCGAGATGGGCCGGATCGTCGAGATTCAGTTCAGCCGGCTGCAGAGGCTCCTGGAGGACCGCAAGATCACGCTGACGCTCAATGCCGCGGCGCGCGACTGGCTGGCCACCAAGGGCTGGGACCCCGCCTACGGCGCGCGGCCGCTGAAGCGGGTGATCCAGCGCTATCTGCAGGATCCGCTGTCGGAAATGATCCTCGCCGGCGAAATCCAGGATGGCGATCGCGTCGTGATTTCGGTGGAAGGCAACGTGCTGACCTTCAACGGCAAGGCGCCGCAGACCGCCGAAATCGCGCAGTTCGAGGCACCGGTGCCGAAACGGAAGCTGAACTGACATTGTTCTAAAGCCCTCTCCGCGACGCGGAGAGGGCGCACTGATGTCCCCCGACAAATGTTGTGTTTCAGAAGCGCGTCCCGCCGCTCGTTTATGCTGCAACTTTAACGTGCGCCGCGCGCCGCGCGTGGCGCGAGTGTTGTCTAAAAGAGACACGTAGCGCGATTTATCGTTATAGATGTAGAATNNTCTGGGTGTAGATTCGCCTTGGACAACCTTTCGTTCGCCGCCACAATCCCGAAAGGGAAGGTGTGAGGGCGTGCGATGCGTGGCGCGGGTATCGTTGCTGGTTGCGTTGGCGTGGCGCTGCTGGTGGGCGGCTGCGATCCGTTGATGGAACGTAGATATATTACCGAAGGCGCAGGCGTCGATCTTTACACAGCTGACAGATCAAGCCAAATCGAACTCCTGAATCAATATATCGGTTTCGTCTGCACCCAAATCCAAACGGGTCCGACTTGTGACAGCAATTGGACGACGTTTGTACAAGCCGGAATGAACGGTACCGACTTGCGTTGCGATGGCTTCCTCACATGGCTCGACGCACGGCGTCGCGACAGGGAGCCGATCATCGCCGAAATATCGGCCATCAATACAGCCGTTCACGCGATCATGACGGTGACGGGCTCAAATCCAAGATCCCTCGACATTGTAACCGCAGCTTTCGGGCTGGCCAGCGCGAGCTACGCCAACTGGAATTCGCGGCTGCTCATCTCGGCCAATCAATCAACCGTGCAGGAAGTGGTCTACACCAGTCAGGGACAATTCCGCGACAAGATCAAGAACTACCCTGTCCCCGATCAGCCGACGGCCATTTATCTGCTGCGCAACTACCTGCGCCTTTGTATGCAGCGTGGGGCTCCGGTAGAGGCTCAGACAAACTTGGTGGTGGCGAACACGACGCCACGAACCTACGTCGTACAGGCGGCAGTCGATAGCAGCTATACGACTTTGCGGGCGCTCTTGTATCCGAACGGAAAGAGTCCCGATCCAGAGCTCGTCGCCTACGTCAAGACATTGGTCGGCGCGAACGTCGCGGTTGGACCAATCGTGACCACGAATCCGCGCTTTGCAACGTTACGGCAAAGGATTTCCGCCTGCATTATTTCTCACAAAGCCGGCCATGACTGCCCCAAAAACTCGCTATCTCAATTCATCCAATAGCGGAGTTCCGCCATGTCGCAAGTTGTTGAGCTCCCTGGATTGACGTCTCAAGCGGAGGCCGAACAGCGCGCCGAAGATTTCCGGATCGACAACGTTCCGGTTGAAATCATTCCTCAGGCGAACGGGACCTTCACGGTACGCGCGACCTATCCTGATGACGTGCATATTCCGGGTGCAGTACTTAACCAGTCGCCTTTGCCGCCGACTCCCCACGTCCCTCCACCCCCGCCAGCGGCTCCGACCCCAGGAGCAAAGACATTCGGAAGCAAAGGGGCAGCGTTGGTTAAGGCGTTCGAAAGCTGCATGAGGGCCGTCCCTCAGGGCTTCCAAGCTTATCTCGATCCGGTCCAAGTATTGACCATTGGCTGGGGTCATACAAACGATAATGGGCGCCAATTCAACGCGAGCGCGACTTGGACCCAGGCGGAATGTGACGCTGAATTCGTAAATGACATGGCGATTTTCGTCGCGGCCGTAAACAACCTGGTCAACGTGCCGGTCAATCAGGATCAATTCGACGCATTGGTCTCGTTCGCGTTCAACGTGGGCGCAAACAATCTAAGAAATTCGACGTTGTTAAAGAAGCTCAATGCTGGAGATTTTGCCGGCGCCGCGCAGGAATTCCAGCGCTGGAATAAGGCAAAGGGCAAAGTGTTGCCCGGACTGACGCGACGTCGCGCCTGCGAAGCTTTATTGTTCCAGAGCATTCCCGACAAGAATTACGACGGCGTTCCCGATTGAGCAAACTACATCGAACAATGGAGTGCTCTGATGTTGCCAGTGGTCGAGATTCCCGGGCTCACGAAGGCTGAAGCCGACCAGCGCGCAATTGATCTCGGGATCGACGCGCCGACCATCGAGATTGTTCAGCAACCCGACGGGACATTCACCGTACGCGCCACTTATCCTGAAGGAACGATAATTCCCGGCGCGACCTCGTCGGTTCCTGACAGCAGCGCTCCCTTCGAGCTTAGCGGATTAAGCCGAAGCGTAGCCGATGAGGAAGTCGCATTTTTCCGCGACAGCGGCGCGACCGTCGACGTCGTGCCGGAGGGCACCGATCTGTTCACAATTCGGATTTCACCAACCAAGGCCCCGGCCCTTGTCAAGCCGCCGCCCATCGTCGCCCTAAATCCTCCAAATATCGACGGCTACGTATTCTGTCTCGACCGCATTCGGACCGAGCGGAGACCGGGAATGGCGTTCGACCGGA
>VAZH01000388.1 GCA_005884465.1 Alphaproteobacteria bacterium
TCGGTCGGGCTCTTCTCTCATCCTAATCGCTACGAGTCCCGAATAGCGTTTCGATCAAGGACAATCGGGCAGGTTGCCGTCGGACACATTGTGCGACCACGTCCTTGGACACGCGCACTGCCTTATGTCGATGCAGGCCTTCATGGGCAGGATGTTCGAACAAGGCGGTAACGGCTCCCTCGCTACGCCGCGCCAGGATTTGCTACGCAAACCTACGATGTCTTACGTTTTCGCGCGGTTGGTGGTGGCGCTCGAACCTCTCAGGCGCGAAATTTGCCGTGGGCCTAATGCTTCAACCCGGAATCGTGCGACGATTCAGAAGGGCAATCGCAGCTCTCAAACCTGACTTGCCAACCGATTGATCAGCCATTGAGTCGCGGGGCCCGGCGGCGTTTGCACGCGCCAAATGGCCTGTAATGGATACAGCGCATCCCTCGAGCCCGGGATGTCCAGCTCGACCAGCCGTCCGGCCTCCAGATCGCCGCGGACTATGAATTCAGGCATCAAGCCCCAGCCTACGGCCGCCAGCAACAACGCATGCTTCACGCCGAGATCGGCAAGCCGCCATGTCTTGTTGCTGAAGACACCGAAATCCTGGCCTCGCGTGAGTGGCGAGCGATCGGTCAGAACCAGCTGGATGTGCTCTCGCAGATCACCTGGCGAATGCCGCCGCGCGCGTGCCAGCGGATGCGAAGGCGACGCCACCGGGATCAACCTGACATGCCCGATCAGCTGCCTCTCCATGTCATCCGGAAGCGGATGCATCGCGCAGTTGATCCCCAACCGCGCGGTACCGTCGGCTACGAGCTGGGTCACCGCGCCTAGCGCCTCTACATGCAATCGCAACTGAATTGTCGGATATGCAACTTGGAATCCTTGCAGAGCGTCGACGAGGCGGGCCGTCGGGAGCATCACGTCAGTAACCAGCGATACCTCGGCTTCCTCGCCCTCGCGCAGGCTCGCAGCCTTGGCGCGCATCTTCTCCACGCCCTGAAGCACTGACCGTGCGTGCGCGAGCAGCGCGCGCCCGGCCTCGGTCAATTCAGGCTTCTTCGTTCCCGAGCGATCAAACACAGCGACGCCGAGCTGCTCCTCGAGATTGTCGATCCCGTAAGCGATCGCGGAGGTGGCGCGGGTCAGCCGCCTGCCAGCCCCTGCGAAGCTGCCGCACTCGACGACCGTAGCCAGGATCTGCAGCTGATCGACCGTGGGAGTGCCCACCTTCATTTCTAATATCCTGAATAGTCTGTTCTATATTATCTGTATTTCCTGAAATGTGGAAGGCGGGTATCGCTCGGCTGCTGTTCAAACGAGACCGCGCATGGATACCCTCATACTCGCCCGCGAGCGCAAAATCGCGACACTTCATGCCGCCTTCCATACCATCGAAGGAGACGGTTTCGAGGTTCGTCGCGCCATCCCGTCGTCTATCTTTGAAGCCATCGGGCCCTTTATCTTCCTTGATCATTTTGGTCCGATCGAGGTGCGACCGGGCGAAGCCAAGGGCGCCTCGGCGCATCCTCACGCCGGTATCGAAACGCTGAGCCTGCTGCTCGAAGGACGGACGGTTCACAAGGACAGCCTCGGCAACGTCAGCAGGATGGGGCCGGGCGAGGTGCAATGGATGCGCGCCGGACGTGGCGTCATCCACGATGAATCGCCGGACGAGATCCTGCGTCGCGCAGGCGGCCATCTGCACGGTGTGCAGTTGTGGATCAACATGCCGAAAGGCGCCAAGCACACCGAGCCTGCCTATAGGCACGTGACGGCGCAAGAAATTCCGCTGTTGCCGCACGAGACCGGAACGGTTCGTCTGGTTGCGGGGCGCGTCGGCGACGTCACCGGCCCCGTCCGAACTTCGGGCGATCCCTTTGTGGTGCAGGCCAGCCTGACGTCAGGCAGCACACTGCTCGTGGATGTCTCGCATCCTTGTGAATTGGCGCTTTACGTCATGACAGGCGCTATCGCGATCGCCGGAGAGGCCGTCGAGCCGGGGCAGCTTGCCCGCCTTACATCCGGCGACACGCTCCGGGTCGTGGTGAAGGAGAACAGCGAGTTGCTGCTGGTCGGTGGCGATCCGCTCGACGCTCCGATCATGCGCCACGGTCCTTTCGTCATGAACACCATTGCCGAACTCGAACGCGCGATCCGCGACTATCACGCGGGACGGATGGGAAAGATCTGACGTGCCCCATCGCGCCCATCTTCATCGTCGGAAACCCCCATCAATCCAGCTGTCTCAAAACAGAAGGAATCCTTCCATGTCCACGCCTACGTACCTTCCTGCACTCGGTCGGCTGCTTATCGCGCTCATCTTCGTCATGTCCGGTCTGTCAAAGATTGCTGCACCAGCCAACACAATGGCCTACATCCAGTCCGCCGGTGCGCCATTTGCTCCGGCCGCTTTCGCGATCGCGGTGATCGCGGAGGTGGGAGGCGGGCTCGCTCTGCTGCTTGGTTTTCAAACCCGCCTTGCGGCCACGATGCTGGCAATCTTCACACTCGCGACCGCCGTGTTGTTCCACAACAACATGGCGGATCAGAATCAGATGATTCATTTCCTGAAGAACATCGCGATCACTGGTGGCCTTCTGCAGGTCGTCGCTTTTGGCGCCGGCGCATTCAGCCTGGATAACCGGCGCAAGTCCGTTTCGGTCCCGGCGTGAACCTGCTCATTCGTGGCTTTGGCGAGGAGGATTCTCATGTCTGGTGCATCTGTCCAAAGCAGAGGTTCGGCCGCGGTGACCGGAGCCGGCAGCGGCCTCGGTCGCGATATTGCGCTGGGCCTTGCCGCGATGAACTACCGTGTGTTTGGAACGGCCCTTTCGGCGGAAGAGGTCGCCGACCTCAAGCAGGCTTCTAACGGTACCGTCACTCTAACAGTCTGCGATATGACCGATGAAGCCGCCGTCAAGAGTTGGGCTCGCGAGGTCGAGAGTCGGACTGAAGGGCTCGATCTGCTGATCAACAACGCTGGTATCTTGACGCCAGGGCCGCTGGAGGCGTTGCTGCTTGGCGCCATCCGTCGCGAATTCGAGGTCAATGTCTTCGGAGCTCTCTCGGTCATCAATGCGTTTCTGCCGGCCTTACGGAAGACACGCGGCCGCATCGTCCAGGTCAGCACCTGGACCGCCAGTTTGCCGTTGCCTTTCAACGGACCGTCCGGCGCATCGAAAGCCGCCATGGAGGCGTTTGCCGCCGTCTATCGCGCGGAGCTCAAGCCGTTCGGCATCGATGTTGCGGTCGCTGCGGCCGGCAACATGAAAACTGGCGGGCCGACCAAGACGGCCGCTGCGCTCAAGCGCATCGCCGACAGCATGACTCCCGAACAGCAGCGATTGTACGGGCCAACTTTCGGCATGTTTGCGGACAAACTGAACAGCATGCAGGAGAGCGGGTTGGATTCAGCTGCGGCAGCGAGGCGCGTCATTGAGATCGCCGAGCAAATTCCCGCCCCGAGCAAGGCTGACGTGGGCCCAGATGCTGAAGAGATTCTGCGCTTCGTCCGTGAACATTCCGACGCCGAGCAGGACGCACGTCGCCTTCAAATCGTTGGCCTGTAGCAAATTGGTCCGATCGCCGGAGCGATATCGCAGCCACCGTGACGGAAATCTGAAAGAGAGGAGCTAAGCCGTGCTGGTTCTTGTCGATCCCAAAGATGCCCGCGCTATCAGGAACAAGGATAATATCCTCGGAATGTATGATCTGATGATCAACAAAAGGAAGCCGGAGGAAGCGGCAGCAAGGTTCATGGCGCCTGCTTACATCCAGCACAATCCGCTCATTGCGGATGGCGCAGACTCCCTCGGAAAGTTCTTCGGCCAAATCATCAAGGAGCGCACGCGAGCCCGGGTCGACGTCCAAAAGATCGTCGCCGTTGGTGATTACGTCTGGTCGCACATGAATTTCCTCAATCTGTTCAATGACGATCCGCAAGACACCGGGATCGCCGGCGTCGACATCTTCAGGATGGACGCCGATGGAAAGGCCATCGAGCATTGGGACGTCTTGCAGGTCGTCGGCACTCCAAAGAGCGCCGCCAATTGGTATGGCCCGAATGTACCCGCTGCAAACTCGAACGGGATGTTCTGAAGCGACCGGGGCCACCATGAGCAACCAACTCGCACGTCTTATGGAAATAAACGAATAAACGCAGAGAGGAAGCCGATGCCTGGAAAGTTCATTATTGCGAACGAGATCCAACTCAAGCTCAATACGTCTAGGCGGCTCAGCGATCCGCCCAATACGGGCGCCAAGCAGCTCACCGTGAGCGAGGTTAATTTCGATCCAGGCAAGGGACACAATTTCCACAAGCACCCCGATCAAGAAGAGGTGGTGCTCGTCGTTAGCGGAACGGTCGAACAATGGATGGATCGCGAGAAGCGTATCCTCAACCCTGGTGACTCCGCCTTCATTCCGGCCGGCGTTGTGCACGCCTCGTTCAATGCCGGTGACCAGCCCGCGAAGATCATCGCAATCCTTGGACCCTGCATCGGGCCTAACGGGTACGAGGTGGTCGACGTCGCCAACGATGCGCCGTGGAAGACGCTACGGAAGTAACGAGCTGCGATAGGAGAAATTACAATTTACGATCCGCGCTCGAGCTTCTTCAGCTTCGATACGGAGTCCGATTCCAAGAGGGGAGGCATTGCCTGGCTCCGACACTAAGCCTTGTAACAGTACATACGCACTTGTACTTTGACGTGGCGTGAACTCGACAGCGACCCGTTCGCGGGTCCGTGGTGACTTTCGATTTTGAGCCCAAATTGCGGGCGGCACGTACCACAAACCTGGGCTTTGCTTTGGTGGCTCTCGAACCGGAGAATAGTCCCCAATGTCGCCTCGAATTTACGGCTCCGATTAGAAGAGAGGGTCGATGGCGGAGGCAGGTGGCCGACTTGAGGCGGGAAATGCACCCAATTTTTTTAGCCATCTCAGCAAGTCATTGAAATCGCTAGAAATACGACCGCCCTCCGAGCGCACCCAGACCTCAGATTTGGTTGCAGGCGACTGCATGAAGCTGTTGATTCGTGCCACCGGCGTCGTGGACGTTGCCGGCCGAAGGCCGGTATCATCAGGTCTTGGCCGGTTTGCGAATCGCTGACGCTGCCATTCCCGGAAATTCAGTAGTTCTACCGTCAATCACGTCCACGTTGCGGCCATGACACACACCCGGCGTACATGATTTCCGCGCTTGGGATGCGTCGATCCGCCTTCGGAGCTCCCGCATGAAGTTACTCGGCTACGCCTATCGCTTTATCTCCAACTTCGTGTTCCTGGCGGCGGTCTATTACAGCCTGAACTTGATGGAGAAGTATCCGCAGCGCGCGATCCTGGCGCTTCTCATTCTGATCTATGCCGGCATGCATGCGGCGTCCGCGTTGCGGTCGTTCTATTTCTTCCAGCGCATCGAGCGGCTGGAGGGCGAGGCGCGGCGCCTCGCCGTTATCGTGGCCGACGGTCCGAACGCGGCGGCCTCGCGCAAGCAGATCGTCGGCGACGTCGCCGAGCTGCGCCACGGCGGCGAGATGAAGTCCTATATCGATCTGCTGTTTCTGGCGCTGGTCATCCTGCTCTGCATCGCCAAGATCGTGACCAACTGAGCGGGCGTCCCGACTAACCTGGCGCCGGCTCGAGCAGCGCCTCCTGATGGCGGCTGTTGCGGCGGCCGTTTTTCTTGTCGTGAACCGCGCGCTTCGATGTGTTTCGGTTGGCAGGCGCAGCCACCCGCGCCGGATGAACCGGCTTTCCAGCCATCGCGCGCCTGCCATTGCGGCCGCGACCGGTGCCGGTTTTGCCGGACGTTCAGCCTCGGCCTGTACCACACGCACCTGATCCGCACGCTGCGCTGACGAAGGCATGCCTTGCATGGCGACGCGCAGTCCCTCGGCGACTTCGAAGACGCCGGCCGCCGGAACGGGCAGGGTGGCGGTGCCTGCCTGCGCGACCTGAATCTCCCGCGGCCATGGCGCCTCGCGCGGCAGCGGAACGCCGCGGGCGCTGCGTTTGGTGCGATCGAAGTTGGCGCCCAGCACGGCGCCGTCGTTCCACCAGGACTCCGTCAGTTGTGGAGCGGCGAGCGCGGACGTCTCCGCGAAGGCAAAACGCGGAATCTTCGGCCAGCGCGAGATCGCGATGTTCTCCGACGGCGGGTGCAACAGCCATTGCTGCGGTTCGGTCGGCGTCGCCGGCTGTTCCGCGCTGGCCGGCACGACATGGACGATGCGATAGCCGCGCGCCTTCAGGTCATGCAAAATTCTCGGCAAGGCGGCGACCGTGCGCGGCTGGATGTCATGCAGCAGCAAAATGCCTTTGCCGTTGGCGGCGAGGCGCTGCATCGCGAGGTCATGGACGCGGGTGGAGGAAACGTTGCGCCAGTCGTCGGCCGGAAAATCCGCGCTCCAGACCTGCAGGCCCTTTGACTTCGCGTATTCCTCGATCCCGTCGTTGCGGGCGAGGCCGGGGATACGGAAGAACGGCGAGAGCGCCGCGCCATTATCCCCCAGCGCCGCCGTGACCGAGGCGATACCGTTATCGATCTCCTGCCTGGCGCGCTCGAGCGGCAACCGGTGCATGGCGGACGGATGGTTCATGGTGTGGGTCGCCACCGTGTGGCCGGCGTCGCGCACCTTGCGCACGCCTTCGGGATTGGCCTGCGCCTGACGGCCGACCGTGAAAAAGGTCGCCTTCACGCATTGGGCGGCAAGAATGTCCAGGATCTGGCTGCTGTATTTCGGCAGCGGGCCGTCGTCGAAGGTCAGCACCACCTCGCCATCGTCCAGCGGTAGCGTCTCACGATACTGCATGGTGCCGATCAGCGGATGCGCCTTGGGATCGACCACCAGCGTACGCGAGGTGCCGAGCGCATCCGGATGGCCCGGGCAATCGGCGGCAATAGCGGATTTGCTCGCAAAACCGGCGACAAGTCCCAAAACCAACGCGGTCCAACATCGCATTCGGACGCCAACCCAACGATTACCGGCCATCGAACACCGCCCGCATTCCAACAACGCCTCAACAGCATTACACGCGGCGTGATGAATGCCGCATTAACTATTGTATTTCCTCACAAATCTCACTTTTTATCGGCTGCGGAAGCATCCTTGGGCGCGCTCGCCGGAACCAGATGCACTACGCGGTAGCGATTGTCACGCAGATAGCGCAGGAACGCCGGCAGCATGGCGGCGGTCTGGGCCTTGGGATCGTGCAGCAAGATAATGCCTTTCCTGGCAGCTTTGAGCTTCTCAATGAGTAGCTTCAACTGTTGTTCCGGTTTCATCGGATTCCAGTCGCTGGCCCAGAGGTCGGCGCCGAACACGGCGATGCCGCGCTTCTGCAGGTTGTCCAGGGTCGCCTGCGTCATCTCGAAATAGGGATAGCGGAAGAACGGCGTCGACGGGGTCGTGGTGGACACCCCGTGAAGCGCGTTTTCGACGGCTGCAATGCCTTTGTCGATCTCGGCTCCGGCCAGCTCCGGCTTGGTGTATTTCAGATTGCGGTGCGACCAGGTGTGATGGGCGACGGTGTGGCCTTCGGCGGCCATCCGCTTGACCAGATCAGGATGTTCGGATGCCGACTTGCCGATCAGGAAGAAGGTGGCGCGCACGCATTCATGGGCCAGCGCCGCCAGCACCTTTGCATCGGTCGGCGGCCATGGACCGTCGTCGAAGGTCAGCACGACCTCGTGGTCCTCCAGCGGCAGGGTTTGCGGAAAACTTTTCCGGCCGACCCGCGGAAAGGTGGCCGCATCGACCGTGAGAACGCGCGAGGTGCCGAGCGCATCCTTGCGCTGACATTCGGCGGCGGTCGCCGCTGATATCCACGCCTGCGAAACCAGCACGGCCGCGGTCAGCGCCATCATCAACTTTAGAGGCATTGGCGCGGCTGCATCTTTGTCTTGCGCAGGGTGTTGCCCATTGGGTAATGCGTGCGACAACAGACGAGTTCTCCCATTCTGTCAAACCGGCGAGGCGCAACATGGCCGACGATGTGGACGTTGCGCAACCGGCCGATGCGGGGGCGCTCGACCGTCACCCGATGCGGGATGATGAGGGCCGGATTCGTCAGGAATTTGTCGAACGGATCACCCGTGCCATCCATGCCGCCGATACCGTGTTCCTGCGCGAAACCGTGGCCGAACTGCACGAGGCCGATCTCGGCGATTTGATCGGCGCGCTCGAGCCGGACGACCGCGTCCAGCTGGTCGAATTGACCGGCTCGGATTTCGACTTTGCGGCACTGAACGAAGTCGACGAGAGCGTCCGCGAGGAGATCCTCGAGGAGCTGGCGCCGGAGGAGGTCGCCGAAGGCGTCCGCGAGCTGGAATCCGACGACGCGATCGAGATCCTTGAAGCGCTCGACGCGGAGGACCGCGACGAAGTTCTGGACAAGCTGCCGCCGTCGGAGCGCGACGCGCTCGAGCGCAGCCTGCTGTATCCGGAGAATTCCGCAGGTCGGCGGATGCAGACCGAGTATATCGCGGTGCCGCCGGACTGGACCGTCGGGCAGGCGATCGACTACATGCGTGAAACGTCCGATCTGCCGGACCGGTTCTACGAAATCTACGCGGTCGACAGCGAAAAGCATTGGCAGGGCGCGGTGCCGCTCGACGTGCTGTTGCGGTCGCGGCGCATGGTGCCGCTCAAGGACCTCGTCGACGAAGACCGCCGCCGCGTCTCGGTGCTGGACGACCAGGAAGAAGTCGCCCGGATGTTCGGCAAGTACAACCTGGTCGCAGCCCCCGTGGTCGATACCGACAACCGGCTGGTCGGCGTCATCACCATCGACGACGTCGTCGACGTGATCGAGGAAGAGGCGGACGAGGATTTGAGGGCGCTGGGCGGCGTCACCAGCGACGAAGAACTGTCCGACAATGTCTGGACCATTGCGCGCGGCCGCTTCAACTGGCTGCTGGTCAACCTCGCCACCGCCTTCCTTGCATCCTCCGTGCTCGGCCTTTTCGAAGGCCAGCTTGAAAAAATGGTGGCACTCGCCGTGCTGGCGCCGATCGTGGCGAGCCAGGGCGGCAATGCCGCCACGCAAACCATGACGGTGGCGGTGCGGGCGCTGGCGACCCGCGAACTCTCTTCCAACAACGCGTTTCGCGTTGTCATGCGCGAGGGGCTGGTCGGCCTCGTCAACGGGCTCGCCTTTGCCGTCATCACCGGCGTCG
>VAZH01000389.1 GCA_005884465.1 Alphaproteobacteria bacterium
AATTTGGAATCGCTCGGATCGACATTCGGTGGCAACGCCGCTTCCTTCTGCAGCCAGTGGCCCGGGTCTTCGAACGCCGCCATGATGAACTCGGAATCGACGCCGAGCTTTTTTGCGGCACCTTCCGCAAAGCACTCGGCGTCTTCAATCTTGGCCTTGCGCGGGCTCTCGATCGTCGCGATCAGATCGGAATTCTTCCAGATCGGCACGCCGTCCTTGCGCCAATAGAGGCCGAACGCCCAGCGCGGCAGGCTTTCGCCCGGATACCATTTGCCCTGCCCGTAATGTAGCAGGCCGCCCGGTGCGAACCGCGTCCGCAGCTTGCGAATAAGATCATCGGCCAGGCCGCGCTTGGTCGGCCCAACCGCGGCAATATTCCATTCCGGCGATTCCAGATCGTCGACGGAAACGAAAGTCGGTTCGCCGCCCATCGTCAGTCGTACGTCACCGGCCTTCAGATCGGCATCGACCTGCTCGCCGAGTCGGTCGAGACGCGCCCAGGAATCGTCGGAGAACGGTTTTGTGATCCGCGGCGCTTCGCGGATCCGCCTGACGTTCATCTCGAAACCGAATTCGACGTTGGCAAAGCCGGCGCTGCCACTGATCGGCGCCGCCGTGCGATAATGCGGCGTGGCGGCGACGGGAATGTGCCCCTCGCCGGTCAGCATGCCCGAGGTGACGTCGAACCCGATCCAGCCCGCGCCGGGAAGATAGACCTCGGCCCACGCGTGCAAATCCGTAAAATCGTTCTCGACCTCGCGCGGTCCCTCGACCGGGTCGATATCGGGGCGCAACTGAATGAGGTAGCCCGAGACGAAGCGGGCGGCGAGCCCGAGATGCCGCAGGATTTGAATCAACAGCCACGCCGAGTCACGGCACGATCCGGCGCCCGCGGCCAGCGTCTGCTCCGGCGTCTGGACGCCCGGTTCCATGCGGATGATGTAGCGGATTTTCTTCTGCAGTTGCGCGTTGAGCTCGACCAGGAAATTCACCGTGCTGGTCGCCTCGCGCGGAATGTCGGCCAGATATTTCGAAAACAGCGGCCCGGGCTCGATGGTCGCGAGATATGGCGCAAGTTCGGTCTTGAGATCGTTGGTATAGGCGAACGGAAAACTGTCGGCGTAGGGCTCGACAAAGAAATCGAACGGATTGATCACGGTCATCTGCGCCGTGAAATCGACTTCGATCTTGAGCTCGGTGGCCTGTTCGGGGAAGACAAAGCGCGCGAGCCAGTTGCCCTGCGGGTCCTGCTGCCAGTTCACGAAATGGTTTGATGGGGTAACCTTGAGCGAATAGCTCAGGATCGGGGTGCGTGTGTGCGGCGCCGGCCGCAGGCGAATGGTTTGAGGGCCGAGATCGATCGGACGGTCATATTTGTAGTGCGTGACGTGATGTAGCGCGACGAAGATCGACACAGGCAGGCCACTCCAGCAGCTTTTTTAAGCAGAACACTGGTTCCGGCGTGGATCAAGCACTAACAACGGGCAGCGATTGCCCATGGGGAGTGCGGATTGGCGACGTTTTCTATCCCTATTCGTCATGGCCGGGCTTGTCCCGGCCATCCACGTCTTACTTTCTAATCGCGTCAAGAAAGCAAGAAAGACGTGGATGCCCGGCACAAGGCCGGGCATGACGGAATCTAGCTGACTCCGGGGGCGACCACTACATCGTCGCCCCGAGCACCCAGGGCGCGAATTCGGCGCCGCCGAAATCAAAACTCTCGCTCTTGGTCGGCTGTCCCGAGGCCGTCTTCAGCATCAGGTCGAAGATGCGCTGGCCGCATTGCTGCACGGTTTCCTCGCCGTCGAGGATGGTGCCGCAATTGACGTCCATGTCGTCTTCCATGCGCTGGTACATCGCCGAGTTGGTCGCAAGCTTGATCGAGGGCGCGGGCTTGCAGCCGAACACGCTGCCGCGGCCGGTGGTAAAGCAGACGAGATTGGCCCCGCCCGCCACCTGCCCGGTCGCCGCGACCGGGTCGTAGCCCGGCGTGTCCATAAAGACAAAACCCTTCTTGGTGACGGCTTCGGCGTAGTTCACGACGTCCACCAAATTGGTGTTGCCGGCCTTCGCCATGGCGCCGAGCGACTTTTCCAGGATCGTGGTGAGCCCGCCGGCCTTGTTGCCGGGGCTCGGGTTGGCGTTCATCTCGGCGCCCTCGCGCTCGGTGTATTCCTCCCACCAGCGCATCAACGCCACCAGCTTTTCGCCGACCTCGCGGCTGACCGCGCGGCGCGTCAGCAGATGTTCGGCGCCATAGGTCTCCGGCGTTTCCGACAGGATCACGGTGCCGCCGTGCCGCACCAGAAGATCGCTCGCAGCGCCCAGCGCCGGATTGGCGGAAACACCTGAATAACCGTCGGAACCGCCGCATTGCAGCGCTACCGTCAGCTCGCTCGCCGACACCGGTTCGCGCTTGACCTTGTTCGCATCGGCGAGCGCCTCGCGCACAAAGGCGACGCCGGCCTCCACGGTCTTGCGGGTGCCGCCGATTTCCTGAATTTCCAATTCGCGCAGGCGGCCTGCGAGCTTCTGCTCTTTCATCAGCCCGCCGATCTGATTGACCTCGCAGCCCAGGCCCAGCACGACGACGGCTGCAAAATTCGCATGCCGGGCGTAGCCGCCCAGCGTGCGGCGCAGGACCGTGAGCGGTTCGTCCTGCGTCATGCCGCAGCCGGTCTTGTGGGTCAGCGCGACCACGCCATCGACATTGGGGAAATCGGCCAGTGGATTGTCGCCGGTGAACGGATTCTTCTTGAAGACATCCGCGACCATGCCGGCGACATGCGCGCTGCAGTTCACCGAGGTGAGAATGCCGATATAGTTGCGCGTCGCGATCCGGCCGTCGGGACGGCGGATGCCATCGAAGGTCGCGGGCAGATCGAAGTTCGGCGTCGGGGTGACGTCGACACCGAACGCGTAGTCCTTGGCGAAATCGCCCATGCCGCAATTCTGGGTATGGACGTGCTGGCCCGGCGCGATCGGCGCGGTCGCAAAGCCGATGATCTGGCCATAGCGGCGGATCGGCTCGCCGACCTCGATCGGGCGGATCGCAACCTTGTGGCCTGCCGGAATCCGCTCCAACGTGGTGACGCCGTCCGCCACCACCATGCCGGGCGGCAGGCTCGAGCGCGCGATCAGCACGCCATCATCGGGATGCAGACGAATGACGGGTGCTGGGGCCATGGGGTGGTCTCCTGAGTTTCCGCTTTCACCTCTCCCCGTTCTTTACGGGGAGAGGTCGGACTGCGGAGCAGTCCGGGTGAGGGCGAGGCATAATATCAAACGCTACTACTGCATTCGCGGAAAGAGGCCCTCACCCCAACCCTCTCCCCGCAAGCGCGGCGCGAGGGAGAAGCAAGTCACGCCTTGCCGCCGGAATCCTTGCGGGTCTGCGCGACCTGCATCTTGGCGTAGGTCATCATCAATCCGCTTTCGTTCGACAGCGTTACGAGCTTGAAGCCCATATTGATCGCGCGCACCGCGCCCACGGCGCCGCTGCAGTGAATGCCGGGATAGAGACCGCGCTTGCCGCACTCCTTCACGATCTTCTCATAGATCTTCAGGATTTCCGGCTCGTCGCGGTCGAGCTTGGGCACCAGCCCATAGGAGAAGCCGAGGTCGGAGGGACCGATATAGACACCGTTGATGCCATCGACGTCGAGGATCGATTCCATGTTTTCGACCGCCGTCCTGGTCTCCATCATCGGGAGCAACACGATCTCGTCGTTGGCGG
>VAZH01000390.1 GCA_005884465.1 Alphaproteobacteria bacterium
CATGCCGGCGGTGACGAACACCATGTTGGCACCGGAGAGATGGTCGCGGATTTCGTCGATCACTTCCTGGGCCGCGGCGGCGCCGACGTCGGGCTGCGAACCGGCCCCGAGGCCCTGGGTGACCTGGGTGCCCATCTGCACGATGCGCTCGGCCTTGGACATGGTGAGCGCCTGCGCGTCGGTGTTGGCGACGACGAATTCGACCCCCTGCAGCCCGGCGGTGATCATGTTGTTGACAGCGTTGCCACCGGCCCCGCCTACGCCAAACACAGTGATCCGCGGCTTCAGCTCGCGAATGTCAGGGACGTTGAGATTGATGGTCATGGTTGCCTCTCGATAACGCGCGCGTTGGTTCGCCGCGGCCGGCGGCCGCGGGAGCTGGGTGGAAGTCGAAGGGTGCGGAAAAGATTCATCAGAAGCCCTCACGAAGCCATCGTCCGACTTTTCCAAGATAGCCGTCAGTCCCTGTCCTGAGCTGCCGCGTATGCCGCGGTTCGACGTGTTCAAGATGAGCGTATTGCGGATAGACCAGCAGACCCGAGGGAACCGCGAAGGATGCGCTCTTCGCCTCATTGGGCAGCCGGCCAAAACCGAGCGGGCGGCCGATACGGACCGGCCGGCCGAGAATCTGGGTTGCAAGTTCGAGAACACCGGTGAGCTGCGAAGCGCCACCGCTCAAGACAATTCGCGCCTTTGACTCCGCCGCAAAGGGAGAATCCGCCAGGCGGTCCCGGACCATCTCAAAAATCTCCTCGGCGCGGTGCCGAACGATGTTCGCGATCGTGGCGCGGGACACGACCTGCGGAACATCACGCTCGTTGTCGCCGGCCGTCGGCACGGACATCAACTCGCGCGCGTCTGACCCGCCGGTCAGCACGGTGCCATATAACGTCTTGATTCGCTCGGCATCCGCAATGCATGCACCGAGGCCGCGCGCAAGGTCCATGGTGACGTGATGGCCGCCGATCGCGAATCCGCTGGCATGGACGAACCGCCCGGCGGAATAGGTCGCGATCGTGGTGGTGCCGGCGCCCATCTCGACCACGGCGGCGCCGAGATCGGCTTCATCGTCGGTCAACACCGACAGGCCCGCCACATAAGGGCTCGCTGCCATGGCCTCGACGTTGAGATGACAGCGCTCGACCACCAGCATCAGATTCTTGGCGACCGTCGCATCCGACGTAACGACGTTCATGTCGACGCCGAATTGCCGCGCCACCATGCCGCGCGGGTCACGAATTCCCTTGACCCCATCGAGCGCGTAACCGACCGGCAGCGCATGCAGCGCGGTGCGGCCTTCGCCGGTGGCGTGGCGCATGCCGGTAGAGGTGACGCGGGTGACGTCGGCTGATGTGACCGCGCCGCCGCGAATATCGGCTGCGGCCTCGATCAATTGACCATGCAGCCGGCCGCCCGATACCGAGAGCAGCACCGACTCGACCCGGACCTTGGCCATGCGTTCGGCCAGCGCTACCGCCTGACGCACCGCCTGCTCGCATCCGGCGAGATCGACAACGGCGCCGGCCTTTACGCCGTGCGACTGGATCTGGCTGTATCCAATCAACTCGACGGCATGGCTGCGGCCGCGCAAGGCGTCGCTCGGGGGGCACGGCTTCAGCCGCGCGATCATGCAGGCAATCTTGCTGGTGCCGATATCGAGCGATGCCACCAGCGCGGTGCGCTTCTGCGGCATCGGGCGCGTCTTCGGCGTCTGATTGCGATCAAGGCCGGTCATGCATCACCGGCCTTCTTCTTCGGCTTCTTGTCCTTGAACAATTCTTCGCGGGCCTTGGCTGCGTCTTCCGATAGCTGCACCGTCAGCCGGTCCGGCAGCCGCATGTCGACGGCGACAATATCGCGGGAGAACAGCTTCTCTTCCTTGTCGAGCTTGCTCAACGCCGCCAGCGCGTTGCCAACGTCGTTTTCCGGCAACCGGATGTCGAGACCATCCTTGAGCCGCAAGTTCCAGCGCCGCTCGCCGACGAAAATCGCCGCCTTGGTCGCGGCGCGCACCTGCGGATAGCGCGCGAGCAGCGCAAGGAAATCCCGGGCGCGGGTTTCGGCACCCTTGCCGACCACCAGCGGCAGCGAAAGAAAGCGGCGCGATACGTAGGGCTCGAGCACCGCGCCGTCATCCGCGATCACCGACAGCCGGCCATCCTGCTGCCACAGCGCAAATGGCGAGCGCTCGACAATGTCGATCGTGAGGTGGCCGGGATAGAGCTTCAGCACCGTCGCTTCGCCGATCCAGGGGTTGGCTTTGAGCTTGTCGCGCACGGTGGCGGCGTCGAGGAACAACAGCGACGAGCGGCCGTTGACGCCGCCGATCGCAAGCACCTCATCCTGGCTCAATTGCTTGCGGCCATTGATTGCGACGCTCGTAATCCGGAATCCGGCGGAGTTTGCGATCGCGTTGCGGGTGTCGCTCAAAGCTGCAGTGAATTCCTCGAGGTGACCGCCCTTGACGACGCCGAGCCCGGCGCTGCCGAGCAGAATCAAGATGGTCGCGACGACGCCGGCGCGGTGCGGAAGGTAACGCTCGAGAAACGCAATCAGCCGGTGCGGCCGTTCGCGTTGCAAAAACGGTTTGGCGGGTAGGCGACGGGAGCCCAGCCGCTCGCGCAGCAGCACGACCGCGCCAATGGCGGCCGCTTTCAGGTCAGCTTGGGGCCTCAGCGATCTCAGCGATCGAGCGAGGCGTCCTCCACCATCCATTGCACGAGCTCGTCAATATTGTGCCCGCAAACGCTGCGAGTTCTGGCACAAGTGACGTCTCGGTCATGCCGGGCTGGGGGTGACCTCAACGCAGAAGAGGCCTGTTCCCTCGATGCGGTCGTCGAAGCGGAAATCCGCGCGACAGCTCACGCCCCGGCAGCCAAGCGCCACATGCGCCGCCAGCGTTAACCTTCGGACTTCCTGGTAAACAAAGGGTAAAATCGGTCCGGGCAGGATGTGTTTTGATCCGCCTTGTGAGTACTTTGCCGCGAAATCGTAAAGTTTTACCGATGAACGAACTCGATCACCGCTCGGCCGGTTCCTTCAACAACCGTCGAAGTTTAGGGGGCAGTACTACTTCTGCGCGCGTTTAGCCGCCAGCGCGATCTGGTCGTGCAGGAAATCGGCGAACTCGATGCCCTGAGCCTTCAGCGCCTTCGGATAGAGCGAGGCCTTCGTCAGCCCCGGCAAGGTATTGGTTTCGAGGTAGATCGGACCCTTTTCCGAAACGATGAAATCGGTGCGGGAATAGCCGGTGCATGACAATGCCCGGTGCGCTTTCAGTGCCTGATCCATGATTTGCGCGCTGACTGCAGGGGTAAAACGCCCGGGGCAAATCTCCTGGGTCGATTTGAGCAGATATTTGGCCGTGTAGTCGAACCCGCCGTCGGCCGGAACGATCTCGATCGGCGGCAGTGAAAAAACCGTGCCGTCGGGTTGCTCCAGCACGCCGCAGGTCGCTTCCACGCCCGCGATGAACGGCTCGACCAGATATTCTTCCCGCCTGGCAGCGTTGCGGACGGCGACGAGGTCCTGCTGCGCATTGACGAAGATCAGGCCGTAGCTCGATCCGTCCCGCACCGGTTTGGCGATCAGTTTGCCGTGTTCGGCGAACGCCGCCTCGATATCCTCGACTGCAATGCCGACCGTCGCCGTCACACCCGCAAGCGCCGCAAAGCGCTTCGCGGCCACCTTGTCGAAGGCGAGATACGACGATGCCGAGCCGGACCCGGTGAAGGGAATGCCGCGCATTTCGCACATCACCTGCAATTCGCCGTCTTCTGCCCGGCCGCCATGCAGGCCAAGCACCAGCAAACGATCCTCGGCCTTTGCCCGATCGAGCGCCTGCTCAAGCCCGACGCCGCGCTCGTCGGGCTTGAATTCATCCTCGAACGGCCGCGCATGATTGAGCAATTTTTTCGACGGGACGTCATGCACGGTGTCGGCAACGTGCCAGAACCACAGATCGGCTTCCGGCAACGCCGAATGCAGCGCCTGAGCGCTCGCCACCGAGACGAGACGCTCTTTGTTCGTGCCTCCGAAGAGGATGGTAATCCGCATCGTGTCGTTCCGCTGATTTAGTTCTTTCGTCATTCCGGGACGTGCCGAAGGCACAGACCCGGATTCTCCGCTCTATACCATTTCGAGATTCCGGGTTCGCTCGCTTTGCGAGCGCCCGGAATGACGATTACGCTGGAATGCCGATTCTTTTGAT
>VAZH01000391.1 GCA_005884465.1 Alphaproteobacteria bacterium
TTTCATGGGACTGGTCTCCATCTTCAAAGGCCGGCCGAAGGCATGGGCGCGACTATATCAACCCCGGAAGAACCGGGTACTTCCGCAGCGGCGCTGAAAGCCGCCACCAATCGTTCCAGCGCCGGCGAAAGGCTGTCGGCAGGAATGACGGCGTCGGGCGGCGGCAGTTCCGCGGTACGGTGGCACGCGGTTAAATGTCCAGCCGCATCGGCAAGCAATGGCGGCGGCTCAACGCGGCAGCGCTCGATGACATACGGACAGCGGGTGTGAAAACGGCAGCCCGACGGCGGGTTGAGTGCACTCGGCATCTCGCCTTGCAGCACAATCCGGCTGCGCTTGGCCCGCGGTTTGGGCACCGGGATCGCCGACAGCAGCGCGCGGCTGTAGGGGTGGCGCGGCGAGGCGAACAGCGCCTCCGCTTCCGCGGTCTCGACAATGCCGCCGAGATTCATCACGGCCACGCGGTCGGCGATGTGTTTTACCACCGCAAGGTCGTGCGAAACGAAGATGTAGGCGAGCCCAAGCCGGTCCTGCAGATCGCGCAGCAGGTTCAGGATTTGCGAACGGATCGACACGTCGAGCGCCGAGACCGGCTCGTCGCAGATAATGAGTTTCGGCTCGACCGCGAGCGCCCGAGCGATGGCGATGCGCTGGCGCTGGCCGCCGGAGAATTCGTGCGGGTAGCGGCGGGCGAAGCGCGGCTCCAGCCCGACCAGGCGCAGCAATTCTTCGACGCGGTCACGGCGCCCCGAGGGCGGAACGAGATCGTGCAGCGCCAACGGTTCTGTCAGGATCTGTCCGACGGTCATGCGCGGATTGAGCGAGGCATAAGGATCCTGAAAGATGATCTGCGCGTCGCGGCGGAAGGCGCGCAATTCGCTGGCGTCGAACGCGAGCAGATCGCGGCCCTCGAAGCGGATGCGGCCCGCATCCGGCTCGATCAGCCGCAGCACCAGCCGGCTCACGGTGGATTTGCCGCATCCGGATTCGCCGACCAGCGCCAGCGTCTTGCCGGCATCGACGCTAAAACTCACGCCATCGACGGCCTTGATGAAGGCGGTCGGCCGCCCGAGCACCGAACGTCCGGCGACGAAATGTTTTACGAGATTTTCCACCTCGAGCAGCGCGGTCATGTGCTCGCCTCCCCAGAGCTAAAGCTACCGTGTCCCGGGCGCTGCGCAGCGTGCAACGATGCGCTGCAGAACCGGGACCCAGCTCGGATGAGCACTACTCTGGACCCCGGTTCAGCGGTGCACCACTGCGCTACGCTTGTGCTGCGCCGCGCCCGGGGAACGAACGCAGAAAGCGAGGCGGTCACGACACCAGCCCCTCCAGTGGCGCCCTGATGCAGCGCGACCAATGCGTGGGGCTTAGCGCCACCATCGGCGGCGGCGCGGCGACGCAAGGCTCAGTGACGAACGGACAACGCGCGGCGAAGCGGCAGCCGCCCGGCAGCTTCGTCATGTTCGGGACCATGCCCTGGATGGTGGCAAGATGAGAGGCGCGGCGGTCGAGCCGGGGAATCGAGCCGAGCAGGCCGACGGTGTAGGGATGCTGGGGCGATGCAAATAATTCGTCGACCGGAGCGCGCTCGACGATCTCGCCGGCATACATCACTGCGACCTCGTCGCAGACCTCGGCGACCACGCCGAGATCGTGGGTGATCAGAATGATCGCCGCCCCGCTCGCCGCCTTCAGCTCGCGCATCAAATCGAGGATTTGCGCCTGCAAGGTAACGTCGAGCGCGGTGGTGGGCTCGTCCGCGATCAACAGCATGGGATCGCAGGCCAGCGCCATCGCGATCATGACGCGCTGGCGCATCCCGCCCGACAGCTTGTGCGGATATTCGTCGATGCGGCGCTCGGGTGAGGGAATATGAACGCGGCGCAACAGTTCGATCGCGCGCTCGCGCGCCACCCGCCGCGATCCGCCGCGATGGCGCAGGATGGTTTCGATGATCTGCTCGCCGATCGTGAAACTCGGATTGAGCGACGTCATCGGCTCCTGAAAGATCATCGCCAGGCGATTGCCTCGCAGATCGCGCAGGACCTCATCGGGCACATCAAGCAGGTCGAAGCCGTCGAACCGGATCGAACCGGTGACCTCGGCGGAATGTTTCGACAACAGGCCCATGATCGCGAGCGACGTCACGCTCTTGCCGCAGCCGGATTCGCCGACGAGGCCGAGCGTCGCGCCATTGGCGACGCTGAGGTCGACGCGATCGACCGCGTGCGTGATTCGGCCGTCGTCGCCATGGAAGGTGACCCGCAAGCCCTCGATTTCGATCAGTGGACTCGCGGTCATCTCTCGCCCGCAATGGGCGCTTCGATCCCGGCGTCGATGATGTCGCGATCGGTAATGCCGGCTGGATTCTTGCGCGTGGGCAGGAACTGGCGGAAATGCACCCAGCGCTCGCGGCTCACCTGTTCGAGGCGTTCGAGTTCGGCAAGCGGATCGGCGTGGTCATCGACGCGCAGATCGAGCGCCGACCATTCCTCCTCGCCGTAGATCAGCAGCGCCGCCGATTGCCTGCCGCGCTTGTCGCCGCCGGCGGCTTCGCCTGATTGCATCGCCGCGATCAGCCGTTGCGCGAATGGCAGCTTTTCGTTCGCGGCGTAGGCTTTTGCGGTGTCGTCGAGCACGCTGGCGCCGGCGAGCATGTTGCCGGCAATGGAAAAGCCGTTGCCCTCGATATGCCCGCACCAGCCGATGCATTCGCGGCCGGCGTACGCGGCGATACGGCCGCCAGCGTCCATGAGGTGAAGTTGCCGGCTCTCGCGGCCGCTGTCGCCTGAAATCAGCGTCTCGACGATGTCGCGGGGCTTACGCCCTTCGCGCAGCAGTTTTAAGCCATCGATGCCGTAATAGGGATTGACCAGCGCCTGCGTCGCGATCGCGCCAATACCGGCGGCGATATGCGGCACCCGGGCGCCGACTGCGAAGAACCGTGTCGCGACAGCGATACCGAATTGGCCGGTGGCGCTGTCTCGGGCGATGATCGACCAAGTCATGTCAGTTCTTTCAAACCAGCTCAGTCCTTACCGTCCGGCCGCATAGCCTTGCATGCCGCGGGGATTGGCGGCGGCGCGCCGCCTGCGCCCGACCTTCGAGGCGGCGGTGAGGCGGCCTTCGGACCAGTCGGGGCCGGTCTCCACGATGTGACCGCGGCTCTTGAGGTTATCGACGCTCGCCTTCGGCACTCGGTTCTCGACCACGAGCACGCCGGGCCGCGCGGTGCGCGGCCAGAACGAAATCGGGAAATGCTCCGAATGCCACGCCGGCGCGTCGATCGCCTCCTGCAGATTCAATTTCGCATGAACGTGCCGCAGAAAGAATTGCGTGGTCCATTGATCCTGCTGATCGCCGCCGGGCGAGCCCCAGGCCAGATACGGCTCGCCGTCGCGCAGCGCCATGGTCGGACTGAGCGTGGTGCGCGGGCGCTTGCCCGGCGCCAGTGCTGCGGGGTGATTTTCCTCGAGCCAGAACATTTGCGCGCGGCTGCCGAGGCAAAAACCCAGTTCCGGAATCACCGGCGACGATTGCAGCCAGCCGCCGGAGGGCGTCGCCGAGATCATGTTGCCGGCCTGGTCGATGATGTCGAAATGCACGGTGTCGCCGCGCACTTCGCCGAACCGGCCGACGGTAGGCTCGCCGGCGCCCATGGCGCCGACCGCCTCGCGATGACCTTCCTGCCGGCGCAGTTTTACCACCGAGCCAAAACCTTCGACCGAGCCGGGGACGAAATCGAGCGATGCCTTTTCCGAGATCAGCTTGCGGCGCTCGTCGTTATAGGCATCCGACAACAGCGTCGCGATCGGGATTTCGGTGAAGTTGGGATCGCCATAAAACTTCTCGCGGTCGGCAAAGGCGAGCTTGGCGCATTCGATCTGCAGATGAATGAACTCCGGGCCTGCGGGATCGAGGCCGTCGAGTTCGAATCCCTTCAACAGCGCGAGCTGCTGCAGCATCACGGGCAGACGCCGGGCTTGCAGACGGTGTAACGGCCATAGTCGTAGGTGAGCGGCGCTTCGACGCTCGGCTGCCAGCGCGCCATGTCGTCGGCGCGGAGCACACCGCGATGCGGCGAGCCGCTGACGTCCATGACCTCCTGGGTGCGACAGAATTTGTCGATCGCTTCCGCAACGAAGCCGCGCGACCACGCTTGGCGCGCGCGCTCGATCTGCGCCACGCGATCACCACCGGCGCTTTCGGCTTCCTTCAAAATGCGCGTATAGGTTTCCGCTAGCGTCTTGTTGGTAAAGAGCGTGCCGGGCTTTGGCACTGCGTTGTTCGGCAGATAGACCGCGGCCGAGGTGGGCCAGTATTTGCGGAACAGCTGCTCGACGGTTCTGATCGTCGCGGAGGCGCGCTCGACCAGCGGATAGCCGTCACGGGCATAGGCGATGGCCGGCTCCAATACGTCCCGCAGCCGCAGCGTGCCATAATCGCGCAGCAGCAGCATCCAGGATTCGAAGGTGCCGGGAACGCAGGCGGCGAGCAGCCCCGTGCCGGGCACCATTTCCAGGCCTTCGCTGCGGTAGTGCGCAATCGTTGCACCCAATGGCGCCGGGCCCTGGCCGCAAATCACCTCGGTGCGGCCGCGCTTGACATCGTGGACGATGATCGGCACGTCGCCGCCGGGCCCGTTCAGATGCGGCTCCACGACCTGCAGCGTAAACGCGGTGGCGACGCCGGCGTCAAAGGCATTGCCGCCTTTCTCCAAAGTGGCCATCCCGACCGCGGTGGCGATCCAGTGGGTGGACGTCACGACGCCAAAAGTGCCTTCGATTTCCGGCCTGGTCGTGAACGGATCGGGATTGATATTGCTCATTGGAATCCATTGTTGGACTGGTGCCGCGGGACGCGGGCGCACTTGACCACAGCCGAGGCCGCCTGCCAACCGGCCCAGCGTGGTGCCGTGCTCGCATGATTGTGATCATGCTGATACAGCGGCGTGCGCGGGACTATTGACGGCGTGGCAGGCGACGCCGTCGATCAGCGCAGGGGCTTGTTTGCGGCAGAGGTCGAACGCCAGCGGGCAGCGCGGGTTGAACGCGCAGCCGGGCGGCGGATCGATCGGATTGGGGATCTCGCCCCTCACGGGAATACGCTGGCGGCCGGACATCGCCAGATCGGGCACCGCGCCCAGCAGCATTTTCGTGTAGGGCATTCGCGGATTACTAAACAGTTCGCGCGCTGGCGCGATCTCGACAATGCGGCCGAGATACATCACGCCGATACGGTTCGCCATGTGGCGGACCACGGCGAGGTTGTGACTGATGAAGAGATAGGTGAGGCCGAATTTATCCTGCAGGTCGCGCATCAGATTCAGGATCTGCGCCTGCACGGACACATCGAGCGCCGACGTCGGCTCGTCGCAGACGATGAACTCGGCTTCGGACGCGAGCGCCCGGGCGATCGCGATCCGTTGCCGCTGCCCGCCGGAAAATTCGTGCGGATATTTCCAGCCGTCGTCGGCGTGCAGGCCGACCAGGTTCATCGCCCTGGATCAGATCGAAGGCGCGAATCGGCTCGGCGACGATGGCATCGACCCGAAAGCGCGGGTTGAGGCTCGCATAGGGGTCCTGGAAAATCATCTGGATGCGGCGGCGCAAACGCTGGCGCGCCTGTAATTGTCCGGCATCGCTCATCGAAACCCCGTCGATGACAACTTCGCCCGAGGTCGGCGGCAACAGCCCGACCACCATTCGGGCAACGGTGGTCTTTCCCGAGCCGGATTCACCGACCAGCGCAAAAGTCTCACCCTTGGCGATGTCGAAGGTGACACCGTCAACCGCTTTCAGGAATTCGAGGTGGCCGCCTTCGAGCACCCGGTTGAGCCACGGCTTTGAGACGTCGAATACGCGGCGCAGATTCTTGACGTCGACGAAGGGTGCTGCCGTCATGCCGCGGTGTCCTTTGCGGCGGCGTCATAGAGGTGGCAGGCCACCGCCTGCGTGCCATGCCTGATCGGTTCCGGCCGTTCGATGCGGCAGCGGTCGAACGCGAAGGCGCAGCGCGGAT
>VAZH01000128.1 GCA_005884465.1 Alphaproteobacteria bacterium
GCTGCGGCTACCCCCCTCCCTGATCCTCCCCCATCGCAAGTCGGGCCTGCCCGACTTGCGCAATATTAGACACAACCCGGGTAAGCCCAGGTTGTGGGGGAGAGGGAGCGATTTGGGCTCGCGGCTGGATCAGCGTTCACAAGACGTGCGAGCCAATCGGTGCTCCGCATGACTGCGCTCGCAGCACTGATTCAACGGGATATCAAAAGCGCGCTGCGGGTCGGCGGCGGCGCGCTGATCGGCGTGCTGTTCTTTCTCACCGTGGTGGTGCTGATGCCGTTTGCGGTCGGGCCCGACCTCTCACTGCTGGCGCGGCTCGGCCCTGCGATTCTCTGGCTGGGCGCGTTGCTTGCAAGCCTGCTCACCCTCGACCGGCTGTTCATGGCCGACCACGAGGACGGCTCGCTCGATCTGATCGTGATGAGCCGGACGCCGCTTGAGCTGGCCTGCGCCGTGAAAGCGCTGGCGCATTGGCTCGCCGCCGGGCTGCCACTGATCATCGCCACCCCGGTTTTGGGGCTGTTGTTGAATCTCGATGCAGCCGCAACTTCCGCCGTCGCGTTGACGCTATTGGCGGGCACGCCGGCGCTGACTTTTACCGGCATGATCGGCGCCGCGCTGGCCGTCACGCTGCATCGCGGCGGGCTGTTGCTTGCCGTACTGGTGCTGCCGTTGTCGATCCCGGTCTTGATTTTCGGCGTAGCAGCCTCGCAGGCCGCGATATCCGGTCCGTTGTCGTTCGGAACGCCGTTTTCGATCCTGTGCGCGCTGTCGCTGGTCAGCTTTGTCATTGGACCTTTCGCGGCCGCCGCGAGCCTGCGGCATGGCCTGGACTGATTACCGATTTGATGCCGATCAACTCTCGCTGAGGCGAAATGAAACAAAGCAAGCCACATTGCCTGTCGCGACCGCGGCGATTATCACGGACGCCATGACGCTGATCGATCTCGCCAACCCTACCCGGTTCCTGACGCTGACCGCGCGCCTGTTGCCGTGGCTTGCGGCCCTCACCGCCATCCTGCTGCTGATCGGTCTCTATCAATCGGCTGTCGCGCCCGACGACTACCAGCAGGGCGCCACGGTCAAGATCATGTTCATCCACGTGCCTAATGCGTGGCTGTCGATGTTCGTCTGGGGCGTGATGAGTCTGGCGGCGCTGGGCACGCTGGTGTGGCGGCATCCCTTAGCGGACGTCGCCGCCAAAGCCGCCGCCCCGATCGGCGCGGCGTTCACGTTTCTCGCGCTGGTGACGGGCTCGCTGTGGGGCCGGCCAATGTGGGGCACCTATTGGGAATGGGATGCGCGGCTGACCTCGGTGCTGATTTTGTTTTTGATGTATCTCGGCCTGATCGCGCTGTGGCGGGCGGTCGAAGATCCCTCGCGTGCCGCGCGCGCCGCGGCGATCCTGACACTGGTCGGCGCGATCAATCTGCCGATCATCAAATTCTCGGTGGACTGGTGGAATACGCTGCATCAGCCGGCCTCGGTGATGCGGCTCGGTGGACCTACCCTCGACCGCGCCTTTTTGATTCCGCTGCTGGTGATGGCGGTGGCATTCTCGCTGTTGTTCGTCACGCTGCATCTGGCGGCAATGCGCAACGAGATCCTGCGGCGACGGGTGCGCGCGTTGCAAATGATGCAAGCCCGCCAGCGTCCGGCGTGAACGCGATGTCGCTTGGTCCCTATGCGTCTTTCATCGTGACATCCTATTTACTGGTGATGGTCGTGGTGCTGATCCTGATTGCCTGGATCGCGATCGATTATCGCCGCCAGAAACAGCGCGTGCGCGAACTCGACGCGTCGGGCGTGGTGCGGCGCTCCGGGCGAAGTGCTGCGGAGGTCCGATGAGCGATCCGGCAGCAACAGACGCATCGCGGCAACGCCGGTCCTGGATCAGGTCCTGGCCGATGGCGCTGCCGCTCATCGCATTCGCCGCACTGGCCGCGATCCTCTGGTTCCGGCTGGGCACCGGTGACCCCTCGCGCATCCCCTCCGCCCTGATCGGCCGCCCGGCTCCGCAAACCGCGCTGCCGCCGCTTGCGGGCCTCGTCAATAACGGCGCACAGGTGCCCGGGCTCGATCCTGCGGTGTTCAAGGGCAAGGTCAGCGTCGTCAATGTCTGGGCGTCGTGGTGCGTGCCCTGCCACGACGAAGCGCCGCTTTTGACCGAGCTTGCCCGCGACAAGCGATTGCAGATCGTCGGCATCAACTACAAGGACGCACCCGACAACGCCCGGCGCTTTCTCGGCCGTTACGGCAATCCGTTCGGCATTGTCGGCGTCGACGGCAACGGCCGCGCCTCGATCGAATGGGGGGTCTATGGCGTGCCCGAGACTTTTGTGGTCGGCCGCGAAGGCACCATCGTCTACAAGCTGGTCGGTCCGGTCACCCCGGCGAATTTCGACACCGTGCTCAAGGCCGAGATCGACAAGGCGCTGAAGTGACGACGTAGTCGTCATTCCGGGGCGCGAGTGAAACGAGCGAACCCGGAAGCTCGAGATTCCCCGATGTGCAATCGCACATCTGAGGTCTGGTCCTTCGGACCATCCCGGAATGACGAGGGGCGAATTTGGCTGCAAATAATTTTTCGCTTTTATCTGCCGTTCATTTGGCGGCCATGGCGGCGCCACGAATTCGCAGCTAGCTTGATGGCGTTACTTAAACCGTCCTGGGAGGGACACCCCAAATGCGTTATTTTACGTTCGCTTCAATTGCTGCAACTGCACTGGCGCTTGGCGTGCTGACGGCCTCGCCGTCGATCGCCCAGACGACCCAGCCCGCCGCCAAATCCGACAAGATGGCTCCCGCTCCGAAAGCCGATTCGAAGATGGCGCCGGCAGCGAAGATGGCGCCCGCCGCCAAGTCCGATCTGCTCGACATCAACTCCGCCAGCTCCGAAGAACTCGACGCGCTTCCGGGGGTCGGCAAGGCCTATTCGGCAGCCATCATCAAGGGCCGCCCCTACAAGGGCAAGGACGAGCTGGTGCAGAAGAAGGTTGTGCCGCAGGCAACCTATGACAAAATCAAGGACAAGATCATCGCCAAGCAGAAGAGCTGATCGGTTCGTCGTTGCGAGCCAACGGGTCGCGCGAATGCGCGCCCGATGACAAAATCCGCGAAGCAATCCAGAGCCGAGGAAACGAGAGCTGGATTGCTTCGTCGCCTCGCTCCTCGCAATGACGGGTAAAAGCCGGGCGCGGCGAGGGAGCAGCTTACCCCTTGCTCACATCGCCAGCCTCCGCTTCGCTCGCTTGCAGCGAGGCCGGCTCCAGGTGGTAGCGCTTGACCAGCGGCATCTGCGTGATTGCAAAGCCCATGGTCAGCGGAATCACGCCGAACGCCTTGAACGCCACCCAGACATCGGTGCTCTGGGTGCGCCAGATGACTTCATTCAGGATCGCCATCGCGAAAAAGAACAATGCCCAGCGCATCGTCAGGATGCGCCAGCCGTGCGGCGTGAGATTGAACATCTGATCAAACATGATGGCGATGAAGGAGCGGCCGAATAGCAACCCGCCGCCGAGGATCGCAGCGAACAGCCCGTAAATGATGGTGGGCTTGACCTTGATGAAAGTTTCATCGTGCAACACCAGGGTCAGCGTGCCGAACACGATGACGATGATGCCGGTGACCAGCGCCATCATCGGCACGTGCCGCGTCACCACGTAAGACACGATCATCGCGGCGACGATCGCCACCATAAAGGCGCCGGTGGCCACGAACAGATTGAATTTGGCGTTGGCTGTGAAAAACACGATCAGCGGCCCGAGTTCGGTCGCAAGCTTGAACAGCGGATGCGGCGTGGTCTTGTCCATTACACTACCTGTTGCTGCCGTCATCATCCGCGAAAGCGGATGATCCAGTATTCCGAGCCGTCTCGTTTCTCTCCGACGCTGCGGCGTACTGGATGCCCCACCGACGCGGGGCATGACAAGAGAAAACTAAGACTCAATCCCCGCAATCGCGTTTGCAAAATCTCGCGCGGTAAACGGCGCGAGATCGTCGATGCCCTCGCCGACGCCGATGAAGTGCACCGGCAGCTTGTGCCTTTCGGCCAAGGCTACCAGGATGCCGCCGCGCGCCGTGCCGTCGAGCTTTGTCATCACCAGGCCGGTGACCCCTGCGGTACGCTGAAACGCCTCGACCTGCGACAGCGCATTTTGTCCCACCGTGGCATCCAGCACCAGCAGCACCGCATGCGGCGCCGACGCCTCGACCTTCCTGATGACGCGAACGACCTTTTCCAGCTCGTTCATCAGTTCGGCCTTGTTCTGCAGACGGCCGGCGGTGTCGACCAGCAGCACGTCGAGCTTTTGCTCTTTTGCCGCACTCAATGCGTTGAAGGCAAGGCTCGCGGAATCCGAGCCCTGGGCTCCGGCGATAACCGGCGATTTGGTGCGTTCGCCCCAAATTTTCAACTGCTCGATCGCGGCCGCCCGAAAGGTGTCGCCCGCGGCCAGCATCACCTTGCGGCCCTCGGCGGAGAGTTTAGCTGCAAGCTTGCCGATGGTGGTGGTTTTTCCGGAACCATTGACACCGACCACGAGAATGACGAACGGCTTTTTTGCGTGGTCTATCTCGAGCGGCCTCGCCACCGGCGCAAGCACCTTCTCGACTTCGGTTGCGACCACGGTCTTCACGTCATCCGCCGTGATC
Source organism: Alphaproteobacteria bacterium (assembly GCA_005884465.1). GTDB lineage: Bacteria > Pseudomonadota > Alphaproteobacteria > Rhizobiales > Xanthobacteraceae > Bradyrhizobium. The sequence continues at coordinate 4,657 of VAZH01000128.1, forward strand.
GCCTTGTCGTAACGGCCGACGCCGACCGCGGCGGCAATGCGCGATGCCACCTCGGTTCCCAAATCGGCGCGCAGCAGCACGTCCTCGATATCGTCGAGCATCGCCTGATCGAGCTTGCGCTTGGTGACGAGATCGGCCACCGCCGACCCGAGCGAGCTCGAGGTGCGCTTCAGGCCGCCGGTCAGCCGTTGCCACCAGCTCAGTTTTGTCGTTGCGGAAGTGGTATCATTCATGCCGGGTGTGTTAGCGGTTTCGTGCCATGAGCGAAAGTCTCGACCAACCGATCGAAGTTCCCGAATTGACAGCGGATGAAATCCAGGCCCGCGTGCTCCATCGCGACGGGCTGATGCTCGTGATCGACAAGCCCGCGGGGCTGCCGGTGCATCGTGGCCCCAAAGGCGGCGCCAATCTCGAATCCTCCTTCGACGCGTTGCGCTTCGGATTGCCGCGTCCGCCGGTTCTCGCCCACCGGCTCGACCGGGACACCTCCGGCTGCCTCGTACTCGGACGCCATCGCAAGGCAACCGCGTCACTGGGGCTTTTGTTCAAGCATGGCAGGATTTCCAAGACCTACTGGGCGGTGGTCGAAGGCGGCCCGGTCGAAGACGAGGGCGTAATCGACCTGCCGCTCGGCCGCCTCAATGCCGAGCGCGGCTGGTGGCAGAAGCCCGATCCGGAAGGGCAGTCCGCGGTCACCAAGTGGAAAGTGCTCGGTCGTTCTTTTGGCGTGAACCTCAGCAGCACCGCCCGTGCCGACCCCCCTCCCCGGCCCTCCCGCGCAAGGGAGGAGGGAGCAACCCAGCTAACCTGGCTGGCGCTCGAGCCGGTCACAGGCCGGACCCATCAATTGCGCGTTCACGCTTCAGCTCAGGGTTGGCCGATTGTCGGCGATAATATCTATGGCAACGGTCCGCGTTTCGGCGAACCGCGCCTGCATCTGCATTCGCGCGAGCTCGTGATTCCGATTTCCAGGAACAAGGACCCGGTACGCGTCGTCGCGCCGGCGCCGGCGCATATGCACGAGCGGCTCAGGGCGTGCGGGTGGAATGGGGGGTAATTTTTCTTCCCCTCTCCCCTTGTGGGAGAGGGTGGCTCGCATCGTCAGATGCGAGCCGGGTGAGGGGTCTCTTTCCGCGGATGCAAACCCCTCATCCGGCGCGGACTTCGTCCGCGCCACCTTCTCCACAAGGGGAGAAGGAAGAGGTCTCTCACACCGTCAGCCGCGCACCGTCATTTCCGGTAATCGTCAGCGCCCGCACCGCGCCGGGCGTCTCATCCGCGATCGCTACCGGCAAAAAATGCTCGGTGCGGCCCTGCCCGGCGCTCTCGACCAGAACATGGCGCGTCGCGCCGGTTTCCGATGTCAGCCGCCTTTGCAACGCCGCCTCGCCCGCCATGCGCAGTCGCTTCGCGCGCTCCCTGATCTTGTCGCCCCCTACCTGCGGCATCCGCGCCGCCGGCGTGCCCGGCCGCGGCGAATAGGGAAACACGTGCAGGAAGGTCAGATCGCACTCTTCGACCAGATCCAGCGAGCGCTTAAACATTTCCTCAGTTTCCGTCGGAAAGCCCGCGATGATATCGGCGCCGAGCGCGATGCCCGGTCGCAGCCGCCGCACCTGCGCGCAAAACTGAACTGCCTGGCGACGCGAATGCCGCCGCTTCATCCGCTTCAAAATCAGGTCGTCGCCGGACTGCAGCGACAAATGCAGATGCGGCATCAACCGCTCGTCACCCGCGATCACATCGAGCAGATCGCGATCGACTTCGACCTGATCGATCGATGAAATCCGCAACCGCTTCAATTCCGGAACGTGCCGCAAGATCTGTTTTGTCAACAGGCCGAGTTTCGGCGTGCCCGGCAGATCGGCGCCATAACTCGTCAGATCGACGCCGGTCAGCACGATCTCGGCGTGGCCGCGCTCGACCAGCGCGCGGACCTGGCTGACTACGGCGCCCATCGGCACCGAGCGCGAATTACCGCGGCCGAAAGGAATGATGCAGAAGGTGCAGCGGTGATCGCAGCCGTTCTGCACCTGCACGAATACCCGCGGCAGGCCTTTCTGAAATCCGTCGACGAGATGCGGCGCCATTTCGCGGACCGCCATGATATCGGCGACCGCGATCTTCTCGCTCTCGGCAATCCCGAACCCTGGACCGGCGTCGAGCGCCGTGCGGGCCGCGTGCCAGGCCTCAGTGCGCATCTTGTCGTCATTGCCGACGACGCGATCGACCTCGGCCATGCCGGCGAACATCCGGGGCTCGATCTGCGCGGCGCAACCAGTCACCACGATACGCAGCTCCGGCCGTTCGCGTTTCAGCCGCCGGATCGATTGCCGCGCCTGTGCCACGGCTTCGTTGGTGACCGCGCAGCTATTGACGACGATGGTGTCACTGAGGCCGGCGCTCGCTGCCTCGCGCAAAATCACCTCGGATTCGAAGGCATTGAGGCGGCAGCCGAAGGTGACGATTTCGACGCTCATGATCTACGCGACGGAAGCAAACAGCGCCGGATCGAAGCGGCCCTCATACTCGAATGTCGCCGTGCCCGTCATCAAGACGTGGTCATCGCCTTCGCGCCACTCGATCAAGAGCTCGCCGCCGGGCAGCGATATCTGCACCCTGCGATCGGCGCGCTTGAGCCGCGCCGCCGCGACGGCGGTGGCGCAGGCCGCCGAGCCGCAGGCCTTGGTCAGCCCGGCGCCGCGCTCCCAGGTTCGGATCGTGATGTGGCCGCGGTCGACGATATGCGCGAGCGTGATATTGGCGCGCTCGGGAAAGATCGGGTGATTTTCCAATAGCGGCCCGAAGCGGGCGAGATCGTGGGCGTCGACGTTATCGACCCAGAAGATCGCATGCGGATTGCCCATGCTGACCACGGAAGGCGTATGCAGCACCGGCGCGTCGATGGGGCCAATCTGCAGCTCGATCGAGCGGGTGTCGCGAAACTCCTCCGCGAGAGGAATATCCTTCCAGCCGAATTTCGGCGGGCCCATGTCGACGGTATAGAGATCGCCGGATGGTCCCTGCCAGCAATCCAGGAGCCCGGCCCGGGTCTCGAAGGTAACGGCGGTCTGGCCAGTGTCCTCGAACAACCGGCGTGCCACGCAACGCATGCCGTTGCCGCAGGCGGCGGCTTCGGAGCCGTCATTGTTGTAGATGCGGATGAAGGCCTCGGTGCCTTTGAGACGCGGCGGCTGCAGCACCATCAGCTGGTCGTAATGTACGCCGCCAGGGGTGGCTATCGCGCGGGCTTCCTCTGACGTGACGACGGCGGGCTTGTCGCGCATATCGACCACGACAATCTCGTTGCCGATGCCGTTCATCTTGGCAAACGCTTGGTTGGCGAGCGCGCTCATGGAATTTCCCGATTGTGCGTCCCTTATATGGCGAATGATGCCGGATTGGCCAGTGCGGCAAATCTGTGTCGGCTACCTTCGCTTGACAGAGAAGGCCCATGACGCATCTGGCATGGGACGAAAGCCGACCTCGCGTGTTAGCCTGCATCAGTCGCCAGCGGAATCCGGCAAGACGCTGCGCAACGCAATTGCTGAAAAGACCGTGGAGACCGTCCGAATGAATCGCTGCCGCTTTTTTCGTCATGCCATGGTCGCGCTGGTCCCGGCAGCCGCGATTTCGCTGGGGCTTGGCAACGTGCTGGCGCAAACGCCGCCTCCGCCTCCTGCTGTCAGTACGCCAACGCCGCCGGCGCCTGCCCCACCCGCAACTCCCGGCCCGGCGACCCCGGCTCCGGGAGCCAGCTCCCCGGCCGCGCCTGGCACCCCGCCTGCAACGGCTGAGACGCCGGCGACGCCGCCGGCTGCCGCGCCAGTGCAGACCGCCGATCCATTTGGCGAAGAAATCGCCCTGACGCCGAAAACGGTCGTTGTCATGAGGGGCAACGCGAACTGGGATTCGGCGTTCGACACCCTGATCGATTCGTTCAAGGCGCTGTCAGCACTGCTCGACAAGCAGGGCATCAAGCCGGCCGGCAATTCGATGATCGTCTACACCGCGACCGACGATACCGGCTTCACGTATCTTGCGGAAATACCGGTCGAGCAGGAGCCAAAGAATCTGGGTAAGGACATGAGCACCGGCAAATCGCCCGAAGGCAAGGCGCTGAAGTTCGTGCATCGCGGTTCCTACGATAATATGGACAACACCTATGAGGCCATCACCAATCACCTCGATGACAAGAAGCTCGAGGCCAAAGATACCTTTATCGAGGAATACATCACCGATCCCCTGAAGACCGCGGAGGACAAACTGGTGATCAACGTCTATGTGCCGCTGAAATGAAGCTCATGAAGCATCGCGCTGCCCTCGTCGCCGCCATCGCTGCGGGCACGCTGCTTGCCGGGCCCGCGCTGGCGCAGACCGCACCGCCTGCAATGATCTCCGTCACCGGCGAAGCCACCGTATCGGTGCCGCCCGATCTGGCCCAGATCGACGCCGGCGTCACCACTGAGGCCAAAACCGCGCGCGAGGCATCTGACGCCAACAACGCGGCGATGGGCAAGGTGCTACTGGCGCTGAAGGGCGCCGGCATCGAGGAGAAGGATTATCAGACCTCGCGGCTGTCGCTGCAGCCGGAAAGCGCGCCGAACCGCACCGCTGGCCCGGCGACCATCGTCGGCTACCGCGCCAGCAACCGCGTCACGATCCGCCTTCGCGACGTCACCAAGGTGTCAAGCGCGATCGATACGCTGGTGGGCGCCGGCGCCAACGATATCGGCGGCATCAATTTCACGGTGTCACAGGCGTCGAAACTGCTTGATGACGCCCGCGAGCAGGCGATTGCCGATGCCCGCCGCAAGGCCGAGATTTACGCCAAGGCGGCCGGCGTCACGCTCGGCGCGCCGCTCAGCATCTCGGAGGGGAGTACGCCTGTCCCGATACCCTATCGCAGGATGGCCGCCGGCATGGCCGCGGCAGCACCTGTGGCGCAGGGCGAAGAGACGCTCCAGGTGACCGTGGCTGTATCCTGGGCGATCAAGCAGGCCGGGCAGTGATGCTTCTAGCCGAGCGCTTCACCTCATCCTGAGGAGCGCGCACTCGGCGCGCGTCTCGAAGGATGGAGATGGGCCCTCGTGCTTCGAGACGGCGCTAAAGCGCCTCCTCAGCATGAGGGATTTCAAACGAGCGCTCTAAACCTCTACCACCTGTCCCGGCTTGAGCGCGACAAAACGCTCGCGCGGGATCTTCGCTTCATCGAGTGCCGCGTCCAGCGCGACCACCGGCGCGTCGATCGCCTCGTCGGTCAGTTGAAACGTGCCGTAATGATGCGCCAGCGCCTGCTCGGCGCCGCAATCGGCCAGCGCCTTGACCGCATCCGACGGGTTCATGTGCTGATCCTGCATGAACCAGCGCGGTTCATAGGCCCCAATTGGGAGGATCGCCAACCGCAATGGGCCATGCGCCTGCGCCACGCGACGGAAATGCTTGCCGTCGCCATAGCCGGAATCGCAGACGATGTAGATCTTGCCTGCTGGGGTCTCCATGACAAAACTCGCCCACAGCGCCTTGTTGCGGTCGAACAGCCCGCGCGCCGACCAGTGCCGCGTCGGCACCAGCGTCACCGCGATGCCGTTGCCAAGTTCCACCCGGTCATGCCAGTCGAACGCCTCGGCACGGATCGCTTCATTGGCACTGCGCATGGTGACATCGTTGCCGAGCGGGGTGATCACGCGCGGCGAGAATTTCGCAGCGAGTTTTGACAGCGTCACGATGTCGAGATGGTCGTAATGACCGTGCGACACCAGCACGATGTCGATCGGAGGCAGCGCCTCGAACGCAATGCCCGGGTCGTTGCAACGCTTCGGCCCGGCCCAGCTCACCGGCGACGCCCGCGCCGACCACACCGGATCGATCAGGATGTTCAGTCCGGAGGTCTGGATCAGCCAGCTGGCGTGGCCGACGAACGACAATCGTACCTTGTCGCCGCTGACGCGCGCCGGTGGCGTATCGGCATGCTCTCTCGTCACCCACACGGGCCAGGCCTGCCGCTGCCTGGCCGGACCGAACTGCCAGCGCAGCACTTCACCGAGCGATTTCGGCGGCGAGCCGTCGGGATCGAGGAAGCGCATGCCGTCGAAATGATCGGACAGCGGTCCGGAATAGGTCTTCATTCTGTAAATCCAGGCCCCTGGCACGCCGATGACAGCGGCCGCACCTGCCAGCACTCCGAGAACACGACGGCGGCTAATGCTCATGGCCCGATTGGCCTCAAAACGCGCGTTTCGGCAAGGGGGTAGTCGGTCGTTCAGCTTCACGAAAACGCCATTTTGCCGCGAGTTTCCTTGACTTTCGGAGGCGAGAGGGGTTTAACGCCCGCGATCATCGGAAAGACTCATCTTTTCGACCCGCCGCCCGGTCCTTGTGGCCGGAGGCCAACGCCCGACAGCGCGATGCGCCCTCGGGCGCAAAAGTGTTTGGGTTAGTGTCTTGGCTTTGTGCCGAGACACAATAAGTCGTCATCACCCGCGAAAGCGGGTGATCCAGTGTTTCAGAGCAGCTCGATTGACCCGAGAAGCTGCGGCGTACTGGATACCCCGCTTTCGCGGGGTATGACGGAAGTGAATAAGCGCGGTGCCTGCGACAGGCATGACGAAGGAAAAAAATACGTGTTCGACAATCTGTCGGAAAAGCTTGGTGGCATTCTCGATCGGCTGACGCGGCGCGGGTCGCTGACGGAGGCCGACGTCGATGCCGCGATGCGCGAGGTGCGGCGCGCGCTGCTCGAGGCCGACGTCTCGCTCGACGTGGTCAGAAGTTTTACCGAGAAAGTCCGCGAGCAGGCGATTGGCGCTACCGTGGTCAAGTCGGTCACCCCCGGCCAGATGGTGGTGAAGATCGTTCATGACGAGCTGATCGCGACGCTGGGCTCCGATGGCCAGACCATCGACCTCAACGCCGTGCCGCCGGTCGCGATCATGATGGTCGGGCTGCAGGGCTCCGGCAAAACCACCACGACTGCAAAACTTGCCCGCCGCCTGACCCAGCGCGACAAGCGCAAGGTGCTGATGGCTTCCCTCGATATCTATCGCCCGGCGGCGATGGAGCAGCTCGCAGTGCTCGGGCGCGATCTCGAGATCCAGACCTTGCCGATCGTTGCCGGCCAGAAGCCGGCGCAGATCGCGCGCCGGGCGCTGGAAGCCGGAAAACTCGGCGGCTACGACGTGGTGCTGCTCGACACCGCCGGCCGCACCACGCTCGACGAAGAGATGATGACGGAAGCCGCCGAAATCAAAACATCGGCCAATCCGCATGAAGTGCTGCTGGTCGCGGATTCGCTCACTGGCCAGGACGCGGTCAACCTCGCGCGATCCTTCGACGAGCGCGTCGGCCTCACCGGCATCGTGCTCACTCGTGTCGACGGCGACGGCCGCGGCGGCGCGGCGCTGTCGATGCGCGCGGTCACCGGCAAGCCGATCAAGCTGATCGGCACCGGCGAAAAAACCGACGCGCTGGAGGATTTCCACCCAGCGCGGATCGCGGGGCGCATTCTCGGCATGGGCGACGTGGTGTCGCTGGTCGAGAAGGCTGCCGCCAACATCGATGCCGAAAAAGCCGCGCGCGTTGCCGAGAAGATGCGCAAGGGTCAGTTCGACCTCGCCGACATGCGCGAGCAACTTTTGCAGATGGCGAATATGGGCGGCATCTCAGGGCTGATGGGCATGATGCCGGGCATCGCGAAAATGAAGAACCAGATCGCGAACGCAGGCCTCGACGACAAGATCCTGAAACGCCAGGTCGCGGTGATCGATTCGATGACGCGGCAGGAGCGCAAGAGCCCCGACGTCCTGAAAGCCAGCCGCAAGAAACGCATCGCCGCCGGCGCCGGCGTCAAGGTCGAGGACGTCAACAAGCTGCTCAAGATGCACCGGAACATGGCCGACATGATGAAGGCCATGGGTTCGGGAAAACGCGGCCCGATGGCCGGAATCGCGCAGGCGATGGGTTTTGGCGGCGGCATGCCCTCGCCCGAGCAGATGAAGGCGCTGACCGAAAAGATGCCGGGCGGTGCAGGGCCAGGCGGGATACCGACGCTGCCGAAGGAGCTCCCCGCAGGCCTGCGCCAGGGCCTGCCGAACTTGCCGGGGCTTACGGGACTGAGCAACAAGCCGACCCTGCCGGGTCTCGGCGGTTTTCCCGGACTGGGGAAGAAGAAGTGAGAACGTTCCGCGTGGACGTCGTCATCCTGAGGTGCGAAGCCGCGTTCGCGGCGAGCCTCGAAGGATGGCCGCGTGTGCCAGGGTCGGCCGCCCTTCGAGGCGCGCGACAAGAGGTCGCGCGCACCTCAGGGTGACGGACCACCCTTTCACGAGATCAGCCAATTTCAATTTAACCCTCACCAGGAGAACTGAATGTCAGTCGTTATCCGCCTTGCGCGCGCAGGCACCAAGAAGCGTCCGGTCTATCATGTCGTCGTCGCCGACTCGCGTTTTCCGCGCGACGGCCGCTTCATCGAACGGCTCGGACATTTCAACCCGCTGCTGCCGAAGGACAATGAGGCGCGGCTGAAGCTCGATATGGACAAGGTCAAGGCCTGGCTCGCCAAGGGTGCGCAGCCCTCGGACCGGGTGTCGCGCTTCCTCGACGCCGCCGGCGTGGCAAAACGTACCGCGCGCAACAATCCGGAAAAGGCCGTGCCGCGCAAGGAGCGTAAAGCCCAAGTCGAAGCCGCCGCCAAGACGGCGTAAGGTTTTAGGATGTCCACGGCCTCGTGCTTCGAGACGCACGGCATTGGCCGTGCTTCTCAGCATGAGGGACTATCCCCTCATCCTGAGGAGCCGCCAACGGGTCCGCGCGAAGCGCGGCCCGATGATAAACTCCGTGGCATCTCGAAGGCTGGGGCCGGTTGATGCCGCTGTCGCAAATTTGCGTCGCCCGGATCGGCGCCGCGCATGGTGTGCGCGGCGCGGTGAAGCTTTGGACGTTCACGGAAGACCCGCTGGCCGTGACGCGCTATGGGCAGCTCATGACAAAGGACGGCGCGCGTCAGTTCGAGGTGACGCACGTGCGCGAGGCGAAAGGTCATCTGGTCGCGACGCTGAAGGGCATTGCCACCCGGGAGGAAGCCGAACGTCTCAATGGCGTCGAACTCTATGTCGCGCGCGAAAAACTGCCGGCGACCAGCGAGGATGAATATTACCACACGGACCTGATCGGGCTGGCCGCGGTCAACGCCGCGGGCGAGCCGCTCGGCCGCGTTATCGCGATCCACAATTTCGGCGCCGGCGATATAATCGAGATCGCACCTCCAAATGGCGCGACCATGCTGCTGCCGTTCAGCAACGCCGTGGTGCCTACGGTCGATCTCGAGGGCGGGCGCGTGGTGATCGAATTGCCTGATGAGATCGAGGGCGACGAATCCTAGACTGTCGTCGCCGGACTTGATCCGGCGATCCATCGTTTCGCAAAGATGATGGATACGCGGGTCAAGCCCGCGTATGACGTTCGCAATAATTCGGTGGCTTTTCGCATGACATGGCGCGCGACGGTCCTCACCCTGTTTCCGGAGATGTTCCCGGGCCCGCTTGGCGTGAGCCTCGCGGGCAAGGCGCTCGCGTCGGGCCTGTGGGCGCTCGAGGCACGCGACATCCGGGACTCCGCCACCGACCGCCACCGCAGCGTCGACGATACTCCGGCCGGCGGCGGCCCCGGCATGGTGCTGCGCGCCGACGTGCTGGCGGATGCCATCGACGCGGCGGATATTGCCCCGGACCGCCCCCGCCTGCTGATGAGCCCGCGAGGTCGGCCATTGACCCAGGCCAAAATCGTGGAACTTGCCGCCGGGCCCGGACCCTTGATCGTCTGCGGCCGGTTTGAGGGCGTCGACCAGCGCGTCATCGAGGCTCGTCGGCTGGAAGAAATCTCGGTCGGCGATTACGTGCTGTCGGGGGGCGCTGATCGACGCCTGTGTCCGGCTGCTGCCCGGCGTGATGGGAACGCTCGCCTCGGGGGCCGACGAGAGCTTTTCCGACGGGCTACTGGAATACCCGCAATTTACCCGTCCGCAGGAATTTGAGGGCCGGCCGATCCCGGAAATCCTGCTATCGGGGGACCATGCCCGGGTCGCAGCCTGGCGCAGGGCCGAAGCCGAGGCCCTGACAAGGGCGCGGCGGCCCGATCTCCTGATGGCCAGCACAAGGGGCCAAAAACCCCCAAAAAAGACGACGGAAGGGTGACAAGCCGCGGCCTTTGCCGTATACGAGCGCCAAATCCGCGCACCGAGCATTTTCCGGCAAAGTGGCATCCGGTTTGCCGCGAGAAAATGCTCGAATTCATTGAACTACGCGTTTCCTTTCCGCAAAACCGTGCCCACTTTTGCGGAATACGCGCTACAGGATAACGGAACACCCGCGCAGCCCGCGCCTTGGCGGCTGGGGCGCGCCGCCGATGGAGATTTTGCGATGAACCTCATTCAAGAGCTCGAAAAAGAGCAATTCGAGAAATTGTCCGCCGGCAAGGAGATCCCGGAGTTCGGACCGGGCGACACCGTGATCGTCAACGTCAAGGTGGTCGAGGGCGACCGTTCGCGCGTGCAGGCCTATGAAGGCGTCTGCATCGGCCGCTCCGGCGCCGGGCTCAACGAGAGTTTCACCGTGCGCAAGATTTCCTACGGCGAAGGCGTGGAACGCGTCTTCCCGGTGATGTCGCCGATGATCGACTCGATCAGGGTGGTGCGCCGCGGCAAGGTGCGCCGCGCCAAGCTGTATTACCTGCGCAACCTGCGCGGCAAGTCGGCCCGCATCGTCGAGAAGCAGGACCGCGCCGCGGCCGTCGGCGAGTAATCTTGCCCACCGGATTTGACGAAAAAGCGCGGGCTTAATCCCGCGCTTTTTTGCTGCGGCATACCCATGTAACCCCTAGCCGCCGCCCATCGATTGATTGTCGCGATGGCAGGCCCCGTGTTAGAAAACAAAATGGTTCCAGATCAGACCATCGCTTGCCGGCTCGTCACACCGGTCGTGATCGACGATCGCAGCCGCCTGCCCGGCCGCTTCTTTGGGCGGTTTACGACCTCGGCGAGTTCAGGGCTTGCACGCGCGCTTTGATGCCGCGCTGACGTTTCCTTGAATTTGCGCGTGACGCGCTCACCCACGCAAGATCACCTTTGGAGCTTACGCTCATGTCCAAACCGACCACGCTGTATGACAAAATCTGGAACGACCATCTGGTTCACGAGGCCGATGACGGCACCTGCCTGATCTATATCGACCGCCATCTCGTCCACGAGGTGACATCGCCGCAGGCGTTTGAAGGGCTGCGCGCGACGGGACGAAAAGTTCGCGCGCCGGAGAAGACGCTGGCGGTGGTCGACCACAACGTCCCGACCACCGATCGCTCCAAGCCCAATCCGGACCCGGAATCCGCCGAGCAGATTCGCGTGATGGCCGAGAACGCCAAAGAATTCGGCATCGAATACTACAACGAATTCGACAGACGTCAGGGCATCGTCCACGTCATCGGCCCCGAGCAAGGTTTTACGTTGCCCGGCACCACCATTGTCTGCGGCGACAGCCACACTTCCACCCACGGCGCGTTCGGCGCGCTGGCACACGGCATCGGCACCTCGGAAGTCGAGCATGTGCTGGCAACGCAAACCCTGATCCAGAAGAAGGCCAAAAACATGCGCGCCGTCGTTGACGGCAAATTGCCCGACGGCGTCACCGGCAAGGACATCATTCTTGCGATCATCGGCGAGATCGGCACCGCCGGCGGCACCGGCTATGTGCTGGAATATGCCGGCGATGCGATCCGCGCGCTGTCGATGGAAGGCCGCATGACGGTCTGCAACATGTCGATCGAAGGCGGCGCCCGCGCCGGCCTGGTCGCACCTGACGAAAAGGCGTTTGAATTCTTGCAGGGCCGTCCGAAGGCGCCCAAGGGCGAGGCTTGGGACGCCGCGATGCGCTACTGGGAGACGCTGCGAAGCGACGACGGTGCGCATTTCGATCACGAGATCAGGCTGGACGCGGCAAAGCTGCCGCCGATCGTGACCTGGGGCACTTCACCCGAGGACGTGGTGTCGATCACCGGAGTTGTTCCCGATCCCGACAAGATCGCAGACGAGGCAAAGCGGCTCTCCAAGCACCGCGCGCTGAATTATATGGGCCTGAAGGCCGGCACCAAGATCACCGACATCAAGCTCGACCGCGTCTTCATCGGTTCCTGCACCAATGGCCGGATCGAGGATCTGCGCGCCGCGGCGAAGGTAGTCGAAGGCAAGACCGTCAACGGCAATCTCAACGCGATGATCGTGCCGGGCTCCGGCATCGTGAAGGAGCAGGCGGAAGCCGAAGGCCTCGACAAGATTTTCATCAAGGCCGGCTTCGAATGGCGCGAGCCGGGCTGTTCGATGTGCCTTGCGATGAACCCCGACAAGCTGAAACCCGAAGAGCGCTGCGCCTCGACCTCGAACCGCAATTTCGAGGGCCGCCAGGGTTTTAAAGGCCGCACGCATCTGGTCTCGCCGACAATGGCGGCGGCGGCGGCGATCGCCGGGCATTTTGTCGACATCAGGGAGTGGCGGTAGCGCACCCTTGCCTCCACCTCGAGGCATTCCCGAAGCAACTCGTTAAGCAGTTGGGAGCAGACTAGGCGGGCCTACGGAAGGCGAGGCATTTCGCGAGGAACGAGCCGTGGCGGATAAGCCTGAATTCGTCGATATGATCAGCGAGGCGACCCGCCAGGTCCGGCGGCGGGTGATCCGGCACGTGATCGAGCCGGAGGTCAAGGAAAGATCGCGCCTCAGTCACTGGCCGCCGGATCGGTGGCTGCAGTGGCGGATAGAGACCCTGACGCCATGGAAGCTCAAATCCTGGAAGTTCAAGAATTGGAGTTGAGAACAGCGATATTTTTCTCGGATAGAATTTCAGGCGCCCATCGGGCGCCTGAATTCATTTTAGTTGGCAACTTGCAAACATGGGGTGCGAAGCTCGTCATGCCCGGCCTTGCCGCCTTCGCTAAAGCTACGGCGGCCTCGCACCGAAAAAGCCCGTCGAAGCCTTGGCGTAGACGGGTGCCGGGCATTCACGTCTTGGCATCGTCTAAGCAAGAAGGACGTGGATGGTCGGGACGAGCCCGGCCATCATGGGAAAACGAATCATGCCGCTGCAGAACTGGAATCCGCCATGACCGTCTATGTGATCGCGCAACTCAAGATCACGGATCGCGCCGCGTATGATCGCTATCAGGTCCGGTTTTTCGAGGTGTTCAGAAAATTCAACGGGCGGCTGCTGTCGGCGGATGAACGCCCGAGCGTCGTGGAAGGCAATTGGAATCGCGACAAGCTCGTGCTGATGTCGTTTCTCGACGAGGCCGCTTATCATGCCTGGGCCGACTCGCCCGAATATCTCGAAATCTCGAAAGACCGCAAAGCCGGCGCGCAAGCCATCGTGCTGCTGGCGAAAGGATTTATGCCGGTGACTTAAGGGCGGTCAGCCGCTACCACCACCAGGGCCCAAAGCCGAACCCGAACGTGAATGGGGCCGGGGCGTAATAGGGATAAGGCCGATAATAGGTTGGCCGCGCGTAATAATAAGGGCGGTAACCGTAGCGATAGTAGTGCCGATAGCGACGCCGCGCGCCCAAGTCTGTGGCTTTCGACGTGTCGAGTGGCTCTACGCCAGCTTTCGGCGAAGCCGCGGCGGCCGGACCAATCGCCGCCGGTCCGGCCAGCGCCAGGACTCCCGCAACGACCGCAGCTCCGATCAATGTCTTCATGGCACGCTCCTCATGATTCCTCAGCGCGCCGACAACGCACGGCAGGCGCGCCGGGTTTCATGCGACATCACGGCGCGCAAAAAACAAGCGGGCCTGTTTCGCTGACGCGCAAAGAGAATAGCGCGCCCGATATCACCAGCGGCGCCAATGGCGCCAATGCCGGCGATGATGCCAGCGGCGCCAGCGCACTTCGGTGGTGGTCATCTGCTTCGAGCCGTCCTGGACCGCCGCGGCGGCGCCGGGGTTGCTCAGCGACAGCGCCTTGGCACGCTCGGCCGGAGCGGCCAGGACGAGCAATGCGCCGACGGCGGCAAGCCCCAGAACCTTAAA
>VAZH01000129.1 GCA_005884465.1 Alphaproteobacteria bacterium
CACCGCGAGCAGCTTCACGCAATTGGCAATGGCGATCCTCGTTTACGGGACGTCGGCACTGGTGGTCGGCGCCGGGCTGATCGGCGCCACGCGCCGGCGCTCGCATTAGCCGCGCGATGGCTTTGGGTTGAATCGGCCGGCTTACCTCTAATCCGTCATCCTGAGGCGCGAGCCAACGGGTCCGCGCGAAGCGCGGCCCAATGACAAGGCTCCGCGAGCTTCGAAGGATGACGGGGATGGTT
>VAZH01000392.1 GCA_005884465.1 Alphaproteobacteria bacterium
CGCCGCGGGCGCGTCGGTCGGCCTCGTAGCGTGGCTCTACGAGGAGGGCGGTTTTGTCACCATGCTGCATGCGTTTTCCGGACTGTGCCTGCTGGTGATCGCGGCGGCGATCATCCTGCCGGCGGAAATCAAGTTGCCTGCCAAGGGATGTTCGCCTCAGTAAGCCTTGCCGTCACAGCGAGCCAACGGGTCGCGCGAACGCGCGCCCGATGACAGGCTCCGCGAGGCAATCCAAAGGGCCAGCTGGATTGCTTCGTCGCTTGCGCTCCTCGCAATGACGGGGAGGCGGAATGAACTACGTCAGCTCACGAATTGACGTGCACGAAATCCCGCAGCAACGGATAGATTTCATTGTTCCAGCGCTTGCCGCTGAACACGCCGTAATGGCCGACGCCGGCCTGCATGTGGTGCACCTTGCGATAGGCGCGCACGCCGGTGCAGAGATCCTGCGCGGCCAGCGTCTGGCCGATCGAGCAGATGTCGTCCTTCTCGCCCTCGACGGTCATCAGGCCGATCCGCTTGATCGAGGCCGGGTTCACCGGCCGGCCGTGATAGGTCAGCTTTCCCTGCGGCAGCAGGTGTTCCTGAAACACGTCGCGGACGGTCTCGATATAAAATTCCGCCGGCAGGTCCATGACCGCGAAATATTCGTCATAGAAGGTCTTGATGATTTCGGCCTTTTCCTTCTCTCCCTTTGCGAGATGGTTGGCGAGCTCGATGTGCTGCTTGATGTGGCGCTCGAGATTCATCGACACGAAGGCGGTGAGCTGCACGAAGCCGGGATAGACCGGGCGGTACGCGCCCTTGCATTGCAACGGCACGTAATTGATCAGGTTCTCCTCGAACCACTTCAGCGGCTTGCTCTTGGCGAACTGGTTGACCTTGGTCGGCTGGATCCGGGTGTCGATCGGTCCCGCCATCAAGGTCAGGGTTGCCGGGCGTGCCGGGTGATTGTCCTCACACATGATCGCGGCGGCCGCGAGCGCGGACACCGACGGCTGGCAGATCGCCACCATGTGCGCGCGCGGACCCATCTGGTCGAGAAAGGTGATGAGATGCTCGGTATATTCGTCGAGCCCGAATTTGCCGTGATCGAGCGGAATGTCGCGGGGATTGTGCCAGTCGGTGATGTAGACGTCGTGATCCTGCAGAAGGGTTTGCACGGTGCCGCGCAGCAGCGTCGCGAAATGGCCGGACATCGGCGCCACCAGCAACAGGCGCGGCTGCTCCGGCGAATTTTCCTTCTTGAAATGCAGCAGCGAACCGAATGGCGTACCAGCACCTTGTCGATGCCGTAAGCCGGGCGGGTATAGGTCAGCGACGTGCGCGAGATCAGCTCCAGTGCAGCGGCGAGCCGTCCAAACAGCCGGTCGGAGACGCCTTGCGGAACGAGGTTGAGATATTTCAGCGCAGATGCCGCCCCGGACCGCCATGGAGCTGTCAGGTCCATGTGGTTCTGGTAGGCCTGATAGAGCATCGACATCATCCGAAACCGCCCCGCCCCGTATTGCCATGCAATATCGAAGCCAAAGCGGAGTCAAATGGCCTTGCAAATTGGCACGTCGCTTGCTGCAGTGGATGCATGAGGCACAAGCAATGGGCACTTTGCGGCGGGACGTTTTGGCGCGAAGCTGAGCCCGTTCGGCTCCAGTGGGCGCCCAGCAGGCGTTAAGGGAAAAGCCAAATGGCCAAAGCGACACTCACCATCAGCAGCAAGAACTATTCGTCGTGGTCGCTGCGCGGCTGGCTCTTGACCAGGTTTTCCGGGCTGGAGTTCGACGAAATCATTACCGCGCCGGACGATGCGTCCGCGCGGGCGGAAATCCTGCTGCTGTCATCCTCGATCCTGGTGCCGTGTCTGCGCCACGAGGGCGCTACCGTATGGGATACGCTGGCGATTGCGGAATATCTCAACGAAATCATGCCGGACGCCGGCCTGCTGCCGGCGGATCGCATTTCGCGGGCGCATTGCCGGTCGATTTGCGGCGAAATCCACTCGGGATTCACCACGCTGCGCGCCTCGCTGCCGGTCAATCTGAAAGGTCATTTTCCCGGCTTCAAGATCTGGTCGCGCGCGCAAGCCGATATCGATCGGGTCTGCACGATCTGGCGCGAATGCCTGGCCAAATCGGGCGGCCCGTTCCTGTTCGGCGAACGCACCACGGCGGACGCCATGTATGCGCCGGTCGTGACCCGATTCCTGACCTATGACGTGAAGCTGGAGCCGAGATTATCGGCTTACGCCAGTATGATCATGGCGATGCCCGAGATGCAGGAATGGATCGAGGCCGCCAAAGCCGAGCCTGCCGACATCGAAGAGCTGGAGGTTGAATATTAGGCAACGCGCGCGTCCCGTTGCCTGTTTGAAGGGCTCAAGCATCGGGCAAGCTTTGCTTAACATCGTGCCATCCGGGGCGCTTGCATGGTCGGCGCCGCCGGACCGACGATGACGCGAACAAAATCGCGTAACTCGGATTTCGGCATCGCTCCAGCAGCTTCGGCGCGTTCGCCGCAGTGGCCGGCGAAATCGCCGCGGCGCAGCGCGGCTGGCGCGATTTTCGCATGGCACCATGAAGCTGTGAACGCGAAATCCCGCGCTGCCAAAAAATTGGACGCTCGAGTGATTGCCGCGATCGCATCAACGAGAACGGTGGAGGCCATGATGAATCGGCACGCGGTCGTCGGCAAATTTTCCCACGTCAAACCCGGCGATACCGAATTCACGGAAGGAGGTTTGCGGGACTTCTTCCTGTATCGCGATCTCGGCATCGCGGACGCGACCGGCGGCCAGGTGATCTGCCATATGGTCAAGGCCAATCCTGAGATGCCGCCGGAGGACGGCACCGGCTGGCACCGCCACGAATGCGATTTTCAGATCGTCATCATGACCAAGGGCTGGGCGAGGTTCATGTATGAAGACAAGGCGACCCTGGTGCAGGCCGGCGATGTCGTGCATCAGCGGCCGGGGATCGTGCACTATCTCTTCGATTACTCACCGGACATGGAGTATCTCGAAATCGTCAGCCCGGCTGATTTCAAGACCATCGACATGCCGCCCGCTACCGACAAGGTGCCGCCGGTGACGCCCTGGAAATAGCGCTCGAGCATGATGCGGACCCGGAGGGCCGTGTTGGCGCAAAGTGGCAACCGGTTTTCCGAAAGCTCAAGGAAGATGAGATCACGATCCCGATTCAATCGATGCGGATCATGATCTCATCTCGCCACCGGAAGAATTAACGTTTGTCGTTGGCCGTTTAATGCGGTCGGCTTCCCGGATGCTGGATGTGGTGCGTCGCATGACATTGCGGCCGATATCTAGCCGTGAACGCAGCAGTACTGGTCTCGGCCGCTGATTCGGGCGCGGTTCGTTCTGCCGGCGTTCCAAATCTTAAGATCCCGTCGATTCTCCGTTGCATTTTGACACAGCGTGCGGCTGACGTGAGCCTGAAGCATGCCTTGAATCAGGGCGATGCAGGCGCCAGCCCACCACCGTCGCTTCAACGGTGCTGCCGGATTCATGATTGCGCCATTCGCCGTCGATGTAGCGGCACGCGAACGGCAGTAGATAGGTTCCGCTTTGATCCTCGCATAACACTTGCACCAGCAGGTCCGGCGGCGGTTCTCCTTCGCCGTTGAATTCAGCCAGACGTCGTTCGCGCGTTGCCATTCCTTAATTCTCCGTAACACAGGCTGGTAAGCGCCTCGGCCGCTTCCGCGCCCTTTCTGCCCCTTGCTTTAACTTGGGTGCCTACCGCAAAACCTCAACGCGCGAATGAGGTTTCAGTGTGGTATCTTTCACGTCCTGCGGAGGCTCCGCGCAATTTGGCGTGATGAGCGACACTCAAACGAGGATTTCCATGATCGGCCGGCTCGCTCTCGTCGTCTCGGCTGCCTTGGCGGCCCCGCTGCTGACATCCGCTGATGCGCCAGCGCAGGACGTTCCCGGCATCGAGATCTGCACCGTCGAAAAGACCATGGAGCGGCGGACCAGTTGCCTGCAGAGCAATGTCGATTTCCTGCAAAAGACAATTACAAAACTCAGCGCCGACCATCAACAGAAGCTCGATGCCGCGAACCGGCAGATCGAGAACTTGAAAAGCACCACTGCTTCCTTGCAGAAGATCGTGGACGAGTTGCAGGCGGCGCAGAAGAAAGCCGCCGAGGACCAGAAGAAGGCCGCCGCACCGCCGGCGAAGGATAGTGCCCCGGCGGCCAAGGACGCACCGAAGTGAAATGGTGCTAGCCTCTCCGTCATGGCCGGGCTTGTCCCGGCCATCCACGTCTTTGTCGCTGCTAGACTGTCAAGACCTGGATGCCCGGTACAAGGCCGGGCAATGACGATTTTGCAATATGATCGCGCTCTAGCGCCCGGTTCCAGTTCCATGAAAGCGCGCGAGCGAGAGCAAGGACTGTCAAATGCGGCACGCGGCAAGCGGTCATAATGCGCGGGCTTCGAATGGAGGCTGCGATCCATGAATCCTGCCCAGAAAGCGCTCTGGTTTATCGAAAGCCATCTCGCGGACGAGCTGACCCTCGACGAGATCGCTGGCGTCGCAGGAATCTCGCGTTTCCACATGGTGCGGGCGTTCGCCGCCGCGACGGGGCTGTCGGTCATGCGCTACGTGCGTGCGCGGCGCCTCAGCGAGGCGGCGCGGGCGCTCGCCGGCGGCGCCCCCGACATCCTCACTTTGGCGTTGGATGCGGATTACGGCTCTCACGAAGCATTCACCCGCGCGTTCCGCGACCATTTTGGCGTGACGCCCGAAGCGGTCCGCAGCTCAACGTGCCTTGACAAGCTCACACTTCAGGAGGCGATCGTCATGGATTCAACCCCTATCGATAATCTTCAGGCGCCGCGTTTTGAGACTGGCAAGCCGCTTCTCGTCGCCGGTCTCGGCGAGCGGTACAACTGGGAGAGCGGCGGTCCCGCCATTCCCGGCCTGTGGCAGCGCTTCCACCAATCTGTCGCGCATATTCCCGGGCGGATCGGGAAGGTGGCCTATGGTGTCTGCTGCAACGCTGACGACGCCGGGAATTTCGACTACATCGCCGGCGTCGAAGTATCCGACTTCTCCGACCTCCCCTCCGAATTCAGTCGCGTTCGCATTCCCGAACAGAGATATGCGGTGTTCACCCACAGCGACCACGTCTCGACCATTCGCCGCACCATCAACACCATCTGGAATCATTGGTTACCGGCTTCGGGACTGAAAGCGGCCGACGCGCCCAACTTCGAGCGCTACGACGAAAACTTCGATCCGCTCACCGGCAATGGCGGCCTCGAAATATGGATACCGGTGAGGGAGTAGCCCGCGACACAGGGACACTTTGCATAGGCGCATGCCGACTGATTGCTTGGCAAGCGATATCGACTTTGGCGCAACGAAATTGTTGCGCGTGCGGACTGGGCTTGAAATCCGCCGGCGCCCAAGAAAAGCCGGGAGGATTTCATGTCCGATGTCCGCGTGCTCGCCACCGATCTCGAATTTCCGGAAGGGCCGGTGGTGATGCCGGACGGATCGGTGGTGCTGGTCGAAATCCGCGGCCGGCGGCTGACGCGGGTGTGGCCCGACGGACGCAAAGAGGTGGTCGCGGAAATTCCTGGCGGCCCCAATGGCGCGGCGATCGGACCCGACGGCAAATGCTATATCTGTAACAATGGCGGGTTCAGCTGGATCCCGTCGCGCGGCACGATGATGCCGGGCGCTCCCGAACCGCATGAATATATCGGCGGCTCGATCCAGCGCGTCGATCTTGCGACCGGCAGGGTCGAAACGCTGTTCGACAAATGCGGCGAGCATCCGCTGAAGGGCCCGAACGATCTGGTGTTCGACCGGCACGGCGGTCTCTGGTTCACCGATCTCGGCAAGCGCCGGGCGCGCGATATGGATGTCGGCGCGTTCTACTATATCAAGCCCGGAATGAACGAAATTGTCGAAGGCGTATTCGGCATGCTGCCCGCCAATGGCATCGGGCTGTCGCCGGATGAAAACACAGTCTACGTCGCGGAAACGCCGACGGCGCGGCTGTGGGCGTTCGATCTCTCCGCGCCGGGAGAGGTAAAGCCGCGCGACGTGATCTATCGCGGCGAGCGCGGCAAGCCGATCGCAGGCCTTGGAGGCTACCAGATGTTCGATTCGCTCGCGTTGGAAGCTTCCGGCAATATCTGCGTGGCGACCTTGATCTCGGGCTGCATTTCGGTGATCGCGCCTGATGGCACGATCGTCGAACAGGTGCCGACCGGCGACCGCGTCACCACCAACATCGCCTTCGGCGGACCCGAGCTGAAGACTGCCTACATCACGCTGTCGGGCAAGGGCCAACTCGTCGCGATGGACTGGGCGCGGCCCGGCCTGCCGCTGAACTTTCTGAATAAGTGATGTAAGTGAGAAGGATGAGACAGTTCGTCATTGCGAGCGAAGCGAAGCAATCCATAAGGCCACGGACAAGAAAGATGGATTGCTTCGTCGCTTCGCTCCTCGCAATGACGGCCTAACGAGCGGAGTATTTAATGCCCTGGCTTGAACCGGTTTCGCTCAGCGGCCGGCACGCGCAGCTGAAACCCTTGTCGCAGGACCATTGCGACGGGCTGACGGAGGCGGTGAAGGACGGCGAGCTGTGGAAGCTCTGGTACACCTTCATTCCCAGGGCCGAAGACATGCGCAAGGAGATCGATCGCCGGCTCGGGCTGCAGGCGGCGGGGTCGATGCTGCCGTTCACCGTCTTCGACGCCGACGGCAACATCGCTGGCATGACGACCTATATGAACGTCGATGCGCCGAACCGGCGCGTCGAGATCGGCTCGACCTGGTATGCCAAGCGCGTGCAGCGCAGCGCCCTCAATACCCAGTGCAAGCTGTTGTTGCTCTCACATGCGTTCGAAAAGCTCGATTGCATCGCCGTCGAGTTCCGCACGCATTTTTTCAACCACCAGAGCCGGCGCGGCATCGAGCGGTTAGGTGCCAAGCTTGATGGCATTCTGCGCAACCATCAGATCGCGCCAAACGGAACGCTGCGCGACACCGTGGTTTACAGTATCATCGCCAGCGAATGGCCGACGGTGAAGGCGCATTTGAACTATCAACTCAATGAAAAGCCGCGGTAGCATACCGCCAGAACCTTAAGATGACGGATAGATTCGACTATGTGATCGTGGGCGCGGGCTCCTCCGGGTGCGTGCTCGCCAATCGGCTGAGCGAAGACGCCGCTACCAGTATCTGCGTGCTCGAAGCCGGCCCGCGCGACTGGCATCCCTACATCCATCTGCCGGCAGGCTTCATCAAGACCTTTCACATGAAGGGCATCAACTGGGCCTACCAGCAGGAGCCGGGTCCCTGGACCGGGGGCCGCAGCATCTACGCGCCGCGCGGCAAGACGCTGGGCGGCTCCTCCTCGATCAACGGTCACATCTACAACCGCGGCCAGCGCCAGGATTTCGACACCTGGGCGCAGCTTGGGAATCGCGGCTGGGGCTATCCGGATGTACTGCCGTATTTCAAGCGCTTGGAGCGGCGCATCGGCGAGGGCGAGGATACCTATCGCGGGCGTGACGGCAATCTGACCGTCACCACCATGGACTGGAAGGATCCGCTTTGCGAGGCGTTCATGGCCGGCGCGATCAGTCTCGGCATTCCGCGCAACCCCGATTACAACGGCGCGATCCAGGAGGGCGTGTCCTATGCCCAGCGCACAATCAAGAATGGCCTGCGCGTCAGCGCGGCGACCGCCTTTCTGCGGCCCGCGATGAAACGGCCGAATGTCCATGTGCGGACTCATGCGCATGCGACCGAAATCCTGTTCGAGGGCAAACGCGCGGTCGGCGTGCGCTATATCAAGGGTGGAAGGGGAGGCACTGCGATCGAAGTACGCGCCAACAAGGAAGTGATCCTTGCCGGCGGCGCCTACAACTCGCCGCAACTCCTGCAATTGTCAGGCGTCGGCTCGCCGGAACTGCTGCAGTCGCTCGGCATCGAGGTTCGCCATGCGCTATCGGGCGTCGGCGAGGGATTGCAGGACCATTACGCGCCGCGTTCGGTCGCCCGCGTCAAGAACATCAAGACCATCAACGAGCTCAGACGGGGACTCCATCTGTGGGTCGAGGTGATCAAATGGGCCACGACGCGGCGCGGTCTGCTCTCGCTGTCGCCGACCATGGTCTATTGCTTCTGGCACTCCGGCGAGACCACCGAGAGCTCCGACCTGCAGCTGACCTTTACGCCCGCAAGTTACAAGGAGGGCGTGCAGGGGGAGCTCGAAGACGAGCCCGGCATGACGGTCGCGTCCTGGCAGCAGCGGCCCGAAAGCCGCGGCTATGTTCGCGCCCGCTCGGCCGATCCGTTCGAGCCGCCGATCATCCAGACCAATTATCTGGTCGCGGACCTCGACCGCCGCGTCGTCGTCGCCGGCATGAAGCTCGCCCGGCGGCTGCTGGCATCGGCGCCGCTCGCGCCGTACTACGCATACGAAGATTTTCCCGGACCCGACGTGCAGACCGACGATGAATTTTTAGCCGCGGCAACGCAACGCGGCACCACGACCTTCCATCCTGGATGCACCTGCCGGATGGGCCCGGCCGACAGCACCTGGGCCGTTGTCGACGATCAGCTGCGCGTGCATGGACTGCAAAACCTGCGCGTGATCGATGCCTCGATCATGCCGCGGATGATCTCGGCCAACCTCAACGCCTCGACCATGATGATCGCAGATAGGGCATCAGACATGATCCGCGGGCGTAAGCTGCCGGAGGCGGGTGTCAGGGGGTAGCCGGCGTTTAAGAGCCAA
>VAZH01000393.1 GCA_005884465.1 Alphaproteobacteria bacterium
TTACAATTGTCACGCATTTCTCGCTGGCAATACGGGCTGTCAGATGGGCGGCTGGTTCCGCAAGGAAATCAACACCCTCGATGATCTGAAGGGTCTTAAATTCCGTATCGGCGGCTTTGCCGGGCGCGTGCTGCAGAAGCTTGGCTCGGTGCCGCAGCAGATTGGCGGTGGCGACATCTATCCCGCGCTCGAGAAGGGCACCATCGACGGCGCGGAATGGGTCGGTCCCTATGATGACGAGAAGCTCGGCTTCTACAAGGTGGCGCCGCATTACTACTATCCCGGCTGGTGGGAAGGCGGCCCGCTACTCCAGGCTTTCGTCAATCTCGACAAATGGAATGCGCTGCCGAAATACTATCAAAACGTCGTCGAGCAGGCCGGTCACTATGCCAATAACTGGATGATGGCGAAGTACGATCAGGCTAATCCGCAGGCCCTGCGCAGGCTGCTCGCGAACGGCGCGAAACTGCATGCCTTCTCGCCGCCGATCATGGAAGCGTCCTTCAAGGCGGCGAAGGAACTGCACGGCGAGATCGCTGCGACCAATGCGAATTTCAAGAAGGTCTACGATTCTCTGACCGCCTTCTCTAATAACGGATATCAATGGTTCCAGGTCGCGGAAGTCGGTTTCGACAACTTCATGGCGCGTCACTCACAGAGCTGATTGCGTCAGACAATTCGGCCGAACGCAAGAACCCCGGAGCAAGAGCTCCGGGGTTTTCTGTTTGCGCAAAACCAGATCATGATCCGATTCATTGAATCGGATCATGATCTCATCTTCTGTTTGAGCATGATCTTTTTTCGGAAAACCGGTTCCCACTTTTCCGGATCATGCTCTAAAGATGCTATTGCTTCGGCGCAGGACCGAAATCGAGCGGCGGCAGTTCGCTCTGCGGAATCTCGATTTTTATTGTGTTGGGATCGATCGTCGATAGCGCCCCTTTGTAGTGCATCACCATCGCCGGGAACAGAATGACCAACAACACCATGATGACCTGGATCACGACGAACGGCACCGCGCCCCAATAGATCTGGCCTGTTGTGACCGGGTCCATGCGCTTGCCGGTGACGCGGTCGATATAGGATTCCTTCGGCGCCACCGAACGCAGGTAGAACAGCGCGAACCCGAACGGCGGATGCATGAAGGAGGTCTGCATATTGACGCCAAGGATCACACCGAACCAGATCAGATCGATGCCGAGGTGCTCGGCGGCCGGCCCAAGCAGCGGGATGACAATGAAGGCGAGCTCGAAGAAATCGAGGAAGAAGGCGAGCACAAAGACAAACGCGTTGACGAAAATGAGGAAGCCGATCTGGCCGCCGGGTAGCGAGGTCAAGAGATGTTCGACCCAGACGTGACCGTTCACGCCGTAGAAGGTCAGCGAGAAAACACGCGCTCCGACCAGGATGAAAACCACGAAGGCGGACAGCTTTGCGGTTGATTCGGTTGCCTGCCGGATCAGATCCCAGCTAAGCCGCCGCTTGGCGGCGCCGAGAATCAGCGCGCCGGTAGCGCCCATCGCGCCGCCTTCTGTCGGGGTCGCAATGCCGATGAAGATCGTGCCCAGCACCAGAAAGATCAGGAACAGCGGCGGCACCATCACGAACGTAGTCTGTTGTGCCATCGCGGACAGGAAACGGAAGCCGGTAAGCTTGTCGATGATCCAGTTCAGCACGGCCACGAAGAATGCGAACAGGATGCCGAAGAACATGCTCAACACGACGAAATCCGCACCGTGCGTGTTCGAGTTCCGCATCACGAACCATCCAAACACCACGCTGGCGAGCGTCAGCACGCCGAGGGAAGCCAACCCGCGGCTGCCGTCTTTCTCGCGAAACCCGATCGCCTCGGGCGGCAGGCCCGGGGCCGCCTTGGGAAAGATCAGCGTAACAAGAAAGGCATAAATGGCGTACAGACCCGCCAGCACCAGGCCCGGGACGAAAGCGCCCTCGTACATGTCGCCGACCGATTTGCCGAGCTGGTCGGCCATCACGATCAGCACCAGCGACGGCGGAATGATCTGCGCCAGCGTGCCGGAGGCGGCGATGACGCCGGTGGCCATGCGGCGGTCGTATCCGTAGCGCAACATGATCGGCAGCGAGATCAGGCCCATCGAAATCACGGAGGCCGCGACCACGCCGGTGGTGGCTGCGAGCAGCGCGCCGACGAACACCACCGCATAGGCGAGGCCGCCGCGGATGGTGCCGAACAACTGCCCAATGGTGTCGAGCAGATCCTCCGCCATGCCCGATCGTTCGAGCACTAGTCCCATGAACGTAAAGAACGGAATGGCGAGCAGCGTATCGTTGTTCATCACGCCATAGACACGTTCTGGAAGCGCCTGCAGGAAGTCTGGCCGGAATTCTCCGAGTTGGATGCCGACGAAGGCATAGATCAGGCCGACCGCGCCGAGTGAGAATGCCGCCGGATAACCGAGCAGCAACACCACGACCAGCGACGCGAACATGATCGGCGCCATGTTGGCGATAAGAAAAGCGGACATCTAAACTCCCTTGCGACAGCGTCCGACGATCAGCGCTTTTCGATCACCTCGACCAGGTGTTCGACCTCGGCCTCGATAGCGTTCACCTGCGATGCGTGTGGATCCGGGATCAGACCGCGCATCACCGCAATGCGCTTGATCAGTTCGGACATGCCTTGCACCAGCAGCATGGTGAATCCGATAATGATCAGCGACTTCGCGGGCCATTGCGGGAGCCCGCCCGCGTTGCCGGATTGCTCGT
The DNA here is from genome assembly GCA_005884465.1 of Alphaproteobacteria bacterium. Taxonomy (GTDB): domain Bacteria; phylum Pseudomonadota; class Alphaproteobacteria; order Rhizobiales; family Xanthobacteraceae; genus Bradyrhizobium. The sequence continues at coordinate 2,746 of VAZH01000393.1, forward strand.
TGATCTCCACCGAGCGCATAAAGAACGGACCGCCCGTGATAATCATGACGATGCACAGCGGAATCAGAAAAAACGCATGGCCGATAACATCGATGCTGTTGCGCACCTGCTTCGGCAGCTGGTTATTGACGATATCGATCCGGATATGCTCGTTATCGAGCAGTGTCCAGGACGAGCACAGCAGGAACACGATACTGAACAGCACCCATTGAAGCTCGAGCCAGGAGTTGGAAGAGATGTCGAAAGTTTTGCGCACGGTCGCGTTGAGAGCGGACACCACCACGGCGACCAGGATCAGCCACGCCAGGCGCTTGCCCAGCCACCTTGTGAGCGCGTCGATTCCACGGCTTATGTTCAGAAGCGATTGCAACGATCGTCCTCCCCGAATTGCGCCTCTGCCGTCTTGACTGCACCGATCTGGCGCAGCGGCTTATCCAGCCGAGCAAGCATGAAGCCACTGCACCATTCCAGCGCGCGGAGCCGCCGTCAATTGGAAGTTTGTTGGTAACAAAGGGGAATATTCGTTCCGCCGATTGCCCTGGCGGAGGCGCCTCAGCCGCCGGTAACGCTCATGTGCCGGCTGACGCTCGGGCGGTTGTGCCTGCGATCGATGATGAAGTCGTGGCCCTTCGGCTTCAGGCCGATGGCGCGATCGATCGCCGAGCTGAGGAGCTCATTGTCGGCGGACGCCCGCAAAGGCTTGCGCAGATCGGAGGCATCCTCGTGGCCGAGGCAGGTATGTAACGTGCCGGTACAGGTGATCCGCACCCGGTTGCAGGACTCGCAGAAATTATGGGTCATCGGCGTGATGAAGCCGAGCTTGCCGCTGGTCTCGCTGACGCGAACGTAACGCGCAGGACCGCCGGTGTTATCGTCAAGGTCGGTCAGGGTGTATTGCTTGGCGAGGCGCGCGCGCACGAGCGACAAGGGAACATATTGGTCGATGCGCCCTTCGCCGATGTCGCCCATCGGCATGACCTCGATCAGCGTCAGCGCCATGCCCTTGCCGTGCGCCCATTCCATCAGCGAGGGGATTTCCTCCT
>VAZH01000394.1 GCA_005884465.1 Alphaproteobacteria bacterium
CTCCACAATCTTGACCCGCATTTGTGGGTCTACGACAAGGCCAGCGGCCAGATGCTGGCGGAGATGGCGCTACCCTCTAACGCGACCGGTGCACCGATCACGTACATGGCCGGCGGCAAGCAGTACATCGCATTCCCGGTGGGCGGAGGCACGATAGCCGAAGAGCTGATCGCCGTTTCTTTGTGAGCGATGCCGGATGTCCGTTGTTGGCACTTTTCGGACCTGACGGGCCCGGCTGACGATGTCTGTTCTTGAGGTTACAGCGGACTGTCCGGATGCACGCCCGGACTTCCGGGTTTGACCCGGAACAGACTATCAGCCAACGCAAGACTGCTGGGAAGGACTGGCGCGGCATGATGTGATATTCTGATATTCTCGGGCTAAGGTTTGAACTTTTGGGCATGCCCATGCGAAGGCGGGAGTTTATCGTCGGGCTCGGCGGGGCGGCGGCGTGGCCGGGTGCGGTATTGGGGCAGCAGCCCAATCAGGCGCGTCGTATCGGCGTACTGATGCAAGGCTCCGAGACTGAACCGGATTATCGGTCATATCTAGCAGCCTTCGTCCAGGGACTACGCCAGTTGGGATGGATAGAAGGCCAAAGTCTACGTATCGATGTTCGCTGGAGCGCGGGCGATGCCAAGCTTGCACGGGCCTATTCGGCGGAGTTGATAGGGCTGATGCCGGACGTGATCTTGGCCGCTACCACGCTAAACCTGACGATGATCCACGAGGCCACCAGCACCGTGCCAGTGGTGTTCGTGGCGGTCGCTGACCCAGTCAAGCAAGGCTTCGTTGCGAGCATAAGGCAGCCGGCCGGCAATCTTACCGGGTTCAGCCTGTTCGAATTCTCTCTCGGTAGTAAATGGATTTACCTACTCAAGGACGTTATGCCCGACCTTATGCGGGTCGCCGTCATGTTCAATCCCGACGCGTCTCCTCAAGCCAAATTCTTTATGGCAGTGATCGAGGTTGAGGCACCATCTCTCGGCGTGCAGGTGATCCCAATGCCGGTTCGGGCTTTCGCCGACATTGAACCCGCTTTGGCAAGCTTTGCGGGGCAGCCGAACAACGCGCTGATACTGCCGCCTGACCCTTTCCTTACTTTGCACATTTCCCTGATCGCCGACTTGGTCGGTCGCTATCGGCTGCCCGCAATCGGCTCAATCCCCAATTTTGCCAGGTACGGCGGTCTGATGGCTTACGGCAACACCGTCAAGTTGGCCGATCAATTCCGACAGGCTGCAACTTACGTCGACCGCATCCTCAAGGGCTCGAAGCCGAGCGACCTGCCGGTCCAAGGCGCGGACATTTATGGGCTCATCATCAACCTCAAGACTGCCAAGGCACTCGGCATCACCGTGCCGCTAGTGGTAAGCGGGCAGGCCGATGAGGTTATTGAGTAGACCGGCTTACTTCCGCTTTTGGCACTTTTGAGACATGCCGGCGAACCCTGAGAATGTCTGTTGATGGGGGAAGACCGGAAGTGGCCGTCGCATGGTCAAAACGACGCGATTGACCCAAACCGGACATGGCCCCCTGATTGGGCCTCCAAAATCCTCGAACCATGCCGGTTTTGATTTGCGAGTATTGAATGTCAATCAGTATAGGCGCAACGGACCGAGCCGAGCAGCAGCCGATTGCCTGGCTATGTTGGGAATTTTGGCGAAAGCGGCCAGGAAGTCGCCGGAGTTTGCTAGGCGGAAAGCAAAGTCGGACCGGTCATTTTGCTTCGGGCTTGTGGGGACACCCCTCCCGTGCAAACTTATGACATTGACTTGAGAGGAGACCGCCATGCTGCGCCGGCTTGCAGCGATTTTAGCTGCAGATGTCGTTGGTTACAGCCGCTTGATGGGGGCTGACGAGATGGGAACTATCTCATCGCTCAAGTCGCACCGTCGCGAGCTGGTTGATTCCGGTATTGCTGAGCATCACGGCCGCATCGTCAAGACCACCGGTGACGGTATGTTGGTGGAATTTGCCAGCGTTGTGGATGCGGTTGGCTGCGCGCTCAACGTTCAGCGCGGCATGGTCAGGCGCAATGTCGGTATTCCCCCGGCAAAGCAAATCGTATTCCGAATCGGCATCAACGTCGGCGACATCATCATTGACGGCGACGATATCTTTGGCGATGGCGTAAATATTGCGGCCCGCCTAGAAACGCTGTGCGATCCTGGCGGCATATGTATTTCAAGGGCGGCAAACGACCAGATCAGGGACAAGCTCTCGATGTCTTTCGCCGATCTCGGTGAGCAAGTCGTAAAGAACATTTCGCGTGCGGTGGGCGTGTTCGGGCTTACGGCAAAGGACATCGAAGGACTTCCAGAATCTGCTGTTCCTTCATCTGCTGACGACATTGGAGCAATCACTGGTCCCTACGAACAGGAAATCCATTTTTGCCAAGCCAAGGATGGTGTGCAACTCGCCTATGCCAGAACAGGTCAAGGTCCTCCCCTCGTGAAAACTGGCCACTGGATGACGCATATCGAATTCGATCTCGAAAGTCCGATCTGGCGGCATCTCTACCAGGAATTGTCACGCGATCATTCGTTCTTCCGATACGATGCTCGAGGGAACGGACTATCTGATCGTGAGGTCCCTGATGTTTCATTTGAAGATTTCGTGGATGACCTCGAATCCGTTGTCGATGCGGCGGGCCTTGAGCGATTTGCCCTTCTCGGTATATCGCAAGGTTGCGCAGTTTCAATTGCTTACGCCGTCCGGCATCCCGAACGAATTTCGCGTCTGGTTCTTCTCGGAGGTTATGTTGTCGGCTGGAAGAAACGCGCGAGGACCGAGGCGGATAAGGAGGCCGGAGAAGCGATGCTCACCCTGATGCGTGTTGGGTGGGGTCAAGAAAATCCGGCATTCAGGCAAATGTTCACGTCTCAATTTATTCCGGGCGCTACCAAAGAGCAGGCTGACTGGTTCAATGAGTTTCAACGAATCTCGTGTTCTCCGGCCGACGCGGCCCGCAATTTTTTGGCGAACGGCGAAACAGACGTGAGTTCGCTCCTATCGCAGGTCAAGGTGCCCACGCTTGTTATGCATGCCCGTCATGATGCCAGGGTGCCCTTTGAATCAGGTAGGCGGATGGCCGCAGGCATTCCGGCCGCTCGCTTCGTTCCGCTTGAAAGCCGAAACCATGTGATGTTGGAGGGCGAACCAGCACTTGCGCGTTTCCTTGAGGAGCTGCGATCATTCGTTAGTTCTGATGTTGGGCACTAGCTCGGCGGCGGGCGGGCTTATTGCGTATGTGCTCGAGCCACATGATTTAAATAATCAGGTTGCGTTTACTTGAATCGTGCCCCTTAAAGCCGGCCAAATTGTCCGTACAACAGCCGACAAAATTAGAACCAGCGATCAATCTTAAACTGCGAAAGCGCTTGGGGCTTGCGGTTTTTCCAAGACCCCTCGCTCTTGCTAAGGAGTTGGGTTGCAGTGCCAAACGCGTTTTAACGGGATCCTGGCTGATGTCGGTTATTGGCACGTTTGAGGCATGCCGCCGGACCCTGAGAATATCTGTTTGGCGGGGTAGACCGGAAGTGGTCAGTGGCACCGCCAAACGACGCGTTTGACATTTCCGGACCTCGCGGGCACAGCCGCGCGTCCGTCGCTCATTCGTGGTCCGGCTTGGGTGTCAGCCTAGACCAAAGGTGACGGCTTCTCCGCGCTGATGGAGACGACGTCTGACCTCGACGGCCGCGCGTTCCCTGGCGCCGAAAATGGGTGCACGCCGACGCCGGACCTGACCACGTGCGGCGGCGCTTCCATCGTCCGCCTCTTCGCACTGCGTGACGAATGCCTCGCCGCAAGCGATTTCCCTTCCCTTACGATTTCGGCGCAAGGTGTCGGACGGCCGCTCGCCGAAGCGGCGGCGATACTCGACGGCAAAGCGGCTCAGGTGTGTGAATCCGCAGGCGCTTGCGATCGCCGTCACGCTTTCCTCGGCCTCAGCGCGCAGCAGTGCATCCCGGACCTTGGCGAACCGTGCATTCCGCAGGTAGCGCATGGGTGACATGCCCTTGAAGTCGCGGAAATGTTGAAAGAGCGTACGACCCGAGACCTGCGACGCGGCGACGAGATCGGCAACCGTGACCGGCGCATCCACGTGAGCCTCGAGGTAGTCGACCGCACGATTGATATCGCGTGGCGTAATCATCCGGTCTGATCGGCGGAGTGCATCGCTGTAGTT
>VAZH01000395.1 GCA_005884465.1 Alphaproteobacteria bacterium
CCCGGCAACCAATCATCGTTGAACCCATCTTGAACAAATCACGAACGCCATTGTCCCGTCAATATGACGAGACCGTTGGCCGCAGCGCGTCCAAGCGGACTTTAGACTTTGTGATTTCCCGCATCGCTCCTGGCGACTATGTTCCGGTTCCAGTCTAGAACCGATGTTTATAAGATACGTCATAGGGGCGATTCGGATGAACCACGTCATGAAAATTTGTTTGGGCATCGCGTTGTGGTGTGTGACGCTGGTTCCTGTTGCCCAGGCGGATGAATTCAAGCTCTCCAATAATCAGCGAATCTCCTGCAGCCGCGGCTTGAGCCCCGGAAAACTCAATACCGCGACCTGCAAATCCTACGCCTACCTGTTCAACGTCAAAACTTCCGAATATTTCAGGTGCCAGGTCTCCCTGGCGCTGACCCGGGACAACAAGGAAGTGATCAACGTCCAGACCGACGGCGGCTGCACCAAGAAACCCCGCATCTTCGAGACCGATTCCAATTATGCGTTCGACGCCACCGAAACCGAGCCGCCCAACACCAATTCGTTTTTCGGTCCCGGCGGCTATGCGCTGTGGGCCAGCGACACCACCACGCGGAAACTTCGCGGCTGCATCACCATCTCCTCCGGCCTCGGCTCCGACATCTCCAAATGCCTCGACATGACATTTCAGTAGAGGGATGCAGCACGCCTTGCGGTGATTATCGATGGAACGGCTCAAGGGCAAGACAGCGCTGGTGGTCGGCGCCGGCTCGATCGGCCCCGGTTGGGGCAACGGCAAGGCGACCGCCGTGACCTTTGCGCGCGAGGGCGCGCAGGTGTTTTGCGTTGACCGGAACGCTGCTGCCGCGGAAGAAACCGCAAAAATCATCGCCTCCGAAGGCGGCAAGGCGACCGCATTCACCGCCGACGTTTCCCGCGCCGCCGATGTCGAGGCGATGGTTGAGGCATGCCTCAAGACTTACGGCCGTATCGACGTGCTCGACAACAATGTCGGGATCGCCGAGACGGGAAACGTGGTCGAAGTGTCGGAGGCCGATTGGGACCGCGTGTTCGCCGTCAATCTCAAAAGCGCCTACCTCGCCATGAAGCACGTCATCCCGGTGATGGCGCGGCAGGGCGGCGGCTCGATCATCAATATCTCGTCGATCGCCTCGATCCGCCATCTCGGCATCTCCTATGTCAGCTATGCCACGACCAAGGCCGCGATGAACCAGATGACGCGCACCACGGCGGTCGAATTCGCGCCCAAAAATATCCGGGTCAACGCCATTCTGCCGGGTCTGATGAAAACGCCGATGGTCGAGCACTCCGCCGGCCTTGCCGCGAGTTACGCCGCCGGCGACGTCGAGGCGATGTGGCGCGCGCGCGACGCGCAGGTGCCGATGGGGCACATGGGGGAAGCCTGGGATGTGGCCAATGCGGCGCTGTTTCTCGCCTCCGACGAGTCGAAATACATCACCGGCATCGAGCTGGTGGTCGATGGCGGCGTTACGCTGAAGGTGAGTTGATATCTGCTTTCGCAGGGACGACATAAGGCTACTTCTGCGCGCTCAATTCCGCCCAGTCGAATTCTTCCTCAAGCTGATGAAAGGCATCGTCGCCGATATCCTCGGACTCGCGCAGCCGGAGGATCGATCGTCGCGCGGCACCGATCGCGCGCCGCCGCAGCGGGTCTGCCGGAAGTTCGCCGGTAGCAACGCCGCGATCGGGATCGCCTTCCGCCCCCAATAGCAGGGCGCGGTATTCAAGCCTGAGGATTTCGGCTGCTTCGGAGGGGTCGCCGTCGATTTCATCCAGCGCCGCCCGGTAGGCGACGGCGCGGGCGCGGGCAACCTCAATGGCCACCGGGTTTTCGTCCTTGAGGCGCAGCGCCGATATCAGAGGGCGCAACGTCAGACCTTGAATCACCAGCGTGCCCAGCACCACCGCAAACGCCGTCAACAGAATGAGATCGCGATACGGGAAGCCTTCCGGCAGCGCGAACGCGGCCGCCAGCGTCACGATGCCGCGCATTCCGCACCAGGACATGATGATGCCGCCCTTGAGGGTCGGAGCCGCCATCGGGCGCGGGGGATGAAAGCCGCGGCGTGCGATCGTGAGGCGCAACGCCGTGTTGTAGGACATCACCCATGCGATGCGCGTCAGGATGACCGCGCCGAGCACGGCGGCGGCGATCAGCGAATATTTCAATCGCACGGGATCATCGAGCCGGTCCCAGATCGGCCCCAGTTGCAGACCGATCAGCACAAACGCCAGCACGTTGAGAACAAAAACCACGGTTTCCCACACCGCGTAGGAGGGCACGCGCAGCCGCGCGGGGGTTCGCGCTGGCGCGGTGCGCGCAATGGTGATCGCGTAGGCGACGATCGTCAGAATACCGGAGAGGCCGATATGCTCGGCAACGATCCAGACCGTGAACGTGCCGGCAAACTGCACGATGATCGCGCTTGGCGCGTCCGTGATCCGCCGGGTCACCAACATCGAAATCCGGGCGAATAGATAGCCGGCCATCAGGCTTCCCGCCAGCGCCAGGACAATCGATGGGGCGAACTCGCTCCAGCGGAAGTGCTGGACCGCCGCGGCGCCGACCGCGACGCGGTAGATCAGGAGCGCCCCTGCGTCGTTGAGCAGGCTTTCGCCTTCGAGGATTTTCAGGATGCGATATGGCAGCTTGACTTGACGGAGGATGGCCGTCGCCGCCGTCGCGTCAGGCGGCGCAACGATAGCGCCGAGCGCAATCGCGGCCGCCCACGGCATGTCCGGCAGCAGCCAGCGGACGAGCACCGCCACTGCCGCAGTGGTGAGGCCGACCGCAATGAGCACCAGCGTCGACACCGGCAGCCAGTTATCCCTGAGGTCGCGCACTGAGGTGTCATAGGCGGCATCCACCAGCACCGGCGCCACGAACAGCGCCAGCGCCAGATCAGGCTCCAGCGTCCAGGACGGGCTCGATGGCGCGAAGGCCAGCAGCATGCCGCCGATGGCGAGAAAAGTCGGATAGGGCACCTTGATCCGCCGGGCGAGCGCCGACAGCAGCACCGCGCCAAGCAGCAAGCCGATAAGCCATTCGAATGTAACCAAGCTGCGAATCCTTGTCGGTCGGTCGAGATCGATATTATCTCGTAATCTAGCATCAAAATCCGCGTGTATGATCGCCCGCTGGCGCAACAAGGGCGACCGGACGCGCGCACTACAGGATTTTGGCACGGCCATCAAACTCAATGCACATCACGACTTGGCACGCGCCAACTACAGGTCGCTGGCTCAGCGGCTCGGTGCGCAGATGGCTGTCAAGAACAAGCCAGGGCCACCCTCGAAATTGAGTGCGCCCTTGAAATGATGCTGCTTTCGGTGACAATGGCAGACGAATAACGCGATTGTCGCCCGCGTCGTCATGGCCGGGCTCGTCCCGGCCATCCACGTCTTGCTTTTGCTGCTGAGGCCGGAAGACGTGGATGCCCGGCACAATGGCATGTGCTCGGGCCGGCGAAGCAGGACCCGAGTGCCGGGCATGACGATGGAGCGGCGGGAGCGAGATCAATGAACATCCAGGACAACAGCCGGTATCACCAAGTCCATGCCCGGTCGCTCAGAGATCCCGAGGGGT
>VAZH01000356.1 GCA_005884465.1 Alphaproteobacteria bacterium
ACGATGGGTCTTGTCGGGCCGATGGCCGGTGATGCGCTGGACCAGCTGGTCGTAGGCGATGGAATCCCCGTAACCGAGCACCATGGCGGCGACCTGGGTATCGAAAATCGGGTGCGGAACGATCCCTGCCTCGTGCCAGACGATTTCAATGTCCTGACGGGCAGCGTGGAAAACCTTCAGCACCTTCTCGTTGCCCATCAATTCGAAGAACGGCCTGAGGTCGATGCCCTTCGCCAGCGTATCGATTACGACTGCTTCCGGGGGACTGGCCATCTGCACCACGCAGAGCAGGGGATAATAGGTCGTCTCGCGCAGGAATTCCGTATCGACAGTAATGACCGGGTGTTCCGCGAGCCGTGCGCATGCCGCGGCTAGTTCCGAAGTTGTGGTAATCAAATCCATGAACGGTCCATACGCGCTTTCCGAAACCGCGTTCTGCCGAAAGCGCTGATATGTCAAGGGTCTTGGCGCGAATTTGAGCCTTGCATTTCCACCTGACAGCGACTTTTCACCGGGGCTTTGGACATCGTGATGCGTCCGACGGCCGCCCGGATCAGTCAACGCGTCCGCATTGCAAGCGGACCGTCAGTGTTCGCGGATGTGCCGGGCAGGCGGCCGCCGCGAGGGGACGGCGAGCACGACGACACAAAGCGCGAGCATCGCTAGCCCCATGAATTCAAACACCAACGCGTCCACGGCAACCCCCTGACAAACCGATAGATTTGTGGGGAAGCAATTGACCGTTTCTTAATTCCTGGCAGGCGGCGCGAATCACCCCGGCGAATGTTGAGTGGAGGGTTAACGATTCACGTCCCGCAAAAAGTCCGAAGCACCCGCTGGTGCGGCTCGGGCGCCTGCGCATAGCGCGCGAACTCGGGCTGGTCTTCATAGGGCTTTGACAACACCGTCAGAAGCTCCTCGAACGGCGCGAAATCGTCCCGGTTCACGGCGGCCTCGATGACCGCTTCTATCAGGTGATTCCTCGGAATGAAGGCGGGATTGACCGACCGCATCGCGGTTTGCCGCGCCGCGGGATCTTGCGGTTCGCCGGCAATCCGTTGCCGCCAGCGTCCCGCCCATTCGTCATAGGCATTGGGATCGGCGAACAATTCCCGGACCCTGCCATCATCAGCCGAAGTGAGCGCAGCATCGCTCAGCCGCCTGAACGTCAGGGTGAAGTCAGCCTGGTTCTTGGCCATCGCGTCGAGCAGGTCCTGCGCGAGCGCGCGATCGTCGTCGCACACCGTGAACAGACCGAGCTTGTTTCGCAGGCCCGCCTGATAGGCGGCGTCGAATGTCTCCACGAAATTGCCGAGCGCGGACTGCGCCTCTTCGATGGCCTTGTCTTGCTCATCGCCAAGCAGCGGCAACAGGCATTCTGCAAGGCGCGTCAGGTTCCAGAGCGCGATCCGCGGCTGGTTGGCATAGGCGTAGCGGCCGAGCTCGTCGATCGAGCTGAACACCTTGGCAGGGTCATAATGGTCCATGAAGGCGCACGGACCGTAATCGATGGTATCGCCCGATATCGACGTGTTGTCGGTGTTCATGACGCCGTGGATGAAGCCGACCAGTAGCCAGCGTGCGACCAGATCAGCTTGCCGTGCGATCACGCTGTCCAACAGGGCATGATACGGGCGGTCGGCATGCGCCAAATCGGGGTAGTGCCGGCCGATCACGTGATCCGCCAGCCGCCGCACGCCCTCGGTATCGCCACGCGCCGCAAAATATTGGAACGTTCCGACACGAATGTGGCTGGACGCGACGCGGGTGAGGACAGCGCCAGGCAATGGCGTCTCGCGCAGCACGCTCTCGCCGGTCATGACCGCGGCGAGCGAGCGCGTGGTTGGAATGCCAAGCGTCGCCATCGCCTCGCTGACGATGTATTCGCGTAAGACCGGGCCGAGCGCCGCGCGGCCATCGCCGCGGCGTGAAAACGGTGTCGGGCCGGACCCCTTGAGCTGGATGTCGCGACGGATGCCATCCGCGTCGATCACCTCGCCGAGCAGGATGGCGCGACCGTCGCCGAGCTGCGGAACGAAATGACCGAACTGGTGGCCGGCATAGGCCATTGCGATCGGGTCCGCGCCTTCGGGAACGCGTTTTCCCGCGAGGATCTCGGTTCCCTCCGGGCTGGCGAGCCGATCCGGATCGAGACCGAGATGGATCGCGAGCGGCCGGTTCAGCTTGATCAGCCGGGGCGACGCGACGGGCGTCGGTACGACGCGGGCGAAAAAGTTGGCCGGCAGCGCCGCATAGGTGTGTTCAAAGGGGAAATGGACCGTCATGGCCTCAAGATGGGGATTTCCCGGAAATAGGCAATCGTCACTTCTCCGCCCGCAAAAATGGCAGTTTCCCTCGTGTTTGAAGGTATTAGCTTGGTTGCGGCACCGGTTTGGCTCGGCTAAACCCTGACGCTCCGCGGATGGCCGCGGAATCCCATGATTCTGCCCCTTTGCGCTATTTTCAGGACATCCATGCATCGTTACCGGTCCCACACCTGCGGCGCGCTCCGCGAGAGCGATATCGGCCAGACCGTTCGGTTGTCGGGCTGGTGCCATCGCATCCGCGACCATGGCGGGGTGCTGTTCATCGATTTGCGCGACCACTATGGGCTCACGCAATGCGTGGTCGATCCGGATTCGCCGGCGTTCAAGGACGCCGAACGACTTCGCTCGGAATGGGTGGTTCGGGTCGACGGCAAGGTGCGCCGTCGCCCGGAGGGTACCGCCAATCCCGAATTGCCGACCGGCGAGGTCGAGCTTTATGTCAGCGAAATCGAGGTCTTGGGACCGGCCGGTGAACTACCGCTGCCGGTGTTCGGTGAGCAGGAATATCCCGAAGATATAAGGCTTAAGTACCGTTTCCTCGACCTCCGTCGCGAGAAGCTGCATCAGAACATCATGACCCGCGGCGCGATTGTCGATGCCATGCGCAAGCGCATGAAGGATCAGGGTTTCTTCGAGTTTCAGACCCCGATCCTGACAGCATCCTCGCCGGAGGGCGCGCGCGACTTCCTGGTGCCGTCGCGGATCCATCCGGGCAAGTTCTACGCGTTGCCCCAGGCGCCGCAGCAATACAAGCAGCTCCTGATGATGTCCGGCTTCGACCGCTACTTCCAGATCGCGCCTTGTTTCCGCGACGAGGATCCGCGCGCCGACCGCTTGCCCGGTGAATTCTACCAGCTCGACGTCGAGATGAGCTTTGTCACCCAGGACGATGTGTTCGCCGCGATGGAGCCGGTCATCACAGGCGTGTTCGAGGACTTTGCAAAGGGCAAGCCGGTGACGAAAAACTGGCCACGGATTGCGTTCGCGGAAGCATTCCGTAAATATGGTACCGACAAACCGGATTTGCGCAATCCGATTGTCATGCAGGACATCTCGGAGCAATTCCGCGGCTCCGGCTTCAAGGTGTTTGCGCGAATGCTCGAGGATTCGAAGAACCAGGTCTGGGCGATCCCCGCACCTGGCGGCGGCTCACGCGCGTTCTGCGACCGCATGAATTCCTGGGCGCAGGGCGAGGGCCAACCGGGTCTAGGATACATCATGTGGCGCGA
>VAZH01000357.1 GCA_005884465.1 Alphaproteobacteria bacterium
AGGGCGAGACTCACGCCTCGGCCGCATCCTTCAACAATCACTGGGGCGTGCCGCTGTCGCTGGCGCGATGCCCGGCGACGGCGCGTTTTGCCATCTTCGAGATCGGCATGAACCATGCCGGCGAAATCGAGCCGCTGGTCAAAATGGTGCGGCCGCATGTCGCCGTCATCACCGCCGTCGAGCCGGTGCATCTGGAATTCTTTGCCGGCATCGAGGCGATTGCCGACGCCAAGGCGGAAATTTTTTCCGGCGTCGAGCCCGGCGGCGCGGTGGTGCTCAACCGCGACAATTCGCAATTCGCGCGACTGCAGCGGCGCGCCAGCAAGCTCGGCATCTCGCGCATCGTCTCGTTCGGCGCTGACGAGAAATCCGACGCGCGGCTGCTCGACGTGTCGCTGCACGCGGCGTGTTCGGCCGTGCATGCCAATATCCTCGGCCATGACGTGACCTACAAACTCGGCATGCCCGGCCGGCATATGGCGATGAACTCGCTGGCGGTGCTCGCGGCGGCCTCGCTGGTCGCCGCCGATCTTGCGCGCGCGGCGCTGTCGCTGTCGCAGATCGAGCCGGCGGCGGGCCGCGGCGTCCGCCGCGCGCTGGAGGTCGCCAATGGCGAAGCCACGCTGATCGATGAAAGCTATAACGCAAATCCGGCATCGATGGCGGCGGCGCTACAGGTACTCGGCCGCACCACGGTCGGCCCGCACGGCCGGCGTATCGCGGTGCTCGGCGATATGCTCGAACTCGGCCCAGCCAGCGCCGCGCTGCATCGCGGACTCAATGAGGCCATCAAGGCCAATCACATCGATCTGGTGTATTGCTGCGGTCCGCTGATGCGAAACTTGTGGGACGCTCTTTCCCCGGGTAAACGGGGCTTCTATGCCGAGAGCGCGGCTGCTCTGGAAGCGCAGGCCGTTGCCGCGATACGCGCCGGCGACACCATCATGGTCAAGGGATCGCTCGGTTCGAAGATGAAAACGATTGTCAATGCGCTCGAAAGGCGCTTTCCCGGCAAAGCCGCGCACGACGAAGCCGCGGTATAGGCGGATTGAATGTTTTACTGGCTGATCGAGCTTTCCAACACCGTTCCCGGCATGGGCATGTTCCGCACGTTTTTGAACGTGTTTCGCTACATCACCTTTCGCACCGGCGGGGCGATGGTGACCGGCGCGTTGTTCGTTTTCCTGTTCGGTCCCTGGATCATCGACCACCTCCGGCTTCGCCAGGGCAAGGGCCAGCCGATCCGCAGCGACGGCCCGCAATCGCATCTCGTCACCAAGATCGGCACGCCGACCATGGGCGGGCTGATGATCCTTTCAGGACTGGTGGTCTCGACGGTGCTGTGGGCCAATCCGCTCAATCCCTATGTCTGGATCGTGCTCGCGGTGACGCTCGGCTTCGGTTTCGTTGGCTTCTACGACGACTATCTGAAAGTGACAAAACAGAGCCATAGCGGCTTCGCCGGCCGCATCCGGCTCGCGCTCGAAGCGGTGATCGCGCTCGCTGCGTGCTACGCGCTGGTCCGGCTCGGACGCGTGCCGTTCTCGACCTCTCTGGTGCTTCCGTTTTTCAAGGACGTGGCGCTGAATTTCGGCTGGTTCTTCGTGATCTTCGGCGCGTTCATCATTGTCGGCGCCGGCAACGCGGTCAATTTGACCGACGGTCTCGACGGTCTCGCCATCGTGCCGGTCATGATCGCGGCGATGAGTTTTGGCATGATCGCCTATCTCACCGGCAACGCGGTATTCTCGGACTACCTGCAAATCAATTATGTCGCCGGCACCGGTGAACTCGCGGTGCTGTGCGGCGCGGTGCTCGGCGCCGGATTGGGATTCCTGTGGTTCAATGCGCCGCCGGCGTCGATCTTCATGGGCGATACCGGCTCGCTCGCGCTTGGCGGCATGCTCGGGTCGATCGCGGTCGCGGTCAAGCACGAGATCGTGCTGGCCGTGATCGGCGGATTGTTCGTGCTGGAAGCGATCTCGGTGATCGTGCAGGTGGTGTCCTTCAAGCTCACCGGCAAGCGCGTGTTCCGGATGGCGCCGCTGCATCATCATTTCGAACAGAAGGGCTGGACCGAACCGCAAATCGTGATCCGGTTCTGGATCATCTCGGTGATGCTGGCACTGGCCGGCCTTTCCACGCTGAAGCTGCGGTGATGGTATTGCATCCTCTCCATCGTCATTCTGGCGCGGACCCGTTGGCGGCCTCCGGAATGACCGATATCAAGTCATGATCCCCGTCACCTCCTTCGCGGGCAAGACGGTTGCGGTATTCGGCCTCGGAGGCTCGGGCCTTGCGAGCTGTCACGCCCTGAGGGCGGGCGGCGCGGAAGTGATCGCCAGCGACGACAGCGCCGAAAAACTCACCGAGGCCGCGCAAGCGGGTTTTATCACCGCGGATTTGCGAAAGGTACCGTGGACGAATTTCGCAGCCCTGGTGCTGACGCCGGGCGCGCCGCTCACCCACCCCAGTCCGCACTGGACCGTGCTGGCCGCGCAACAGGCCGGCGTCGAAGTGGTCGGCGACATCGAACTGTTTTGCCGCGAACGGCGCCGCCACGCTCCGGATGCGCCGTTTGTCGCCATCACCGGCACCAACGGCAAATCGACCACCACGGCGCTGATCGCGCATTTGATGCGCGTAGCCGGCTACGACAGCCAGATGGGCGGCAATATCGGCACCGCGATCCTGTCGCTCGAGCCGCCGCGGACCGGGCGGGTCCACGTCATCGAGATGTCGTCGTATCAAATTGATCTGTCGCCGTCGCTCGATCCGTCTGTCGGCATCCTGCTCAATGTCAGCGAAGACCACATCGATCGCCATGGCACGCTCGAGCATTATGCGGCGGTGAAGGAGCGCCTGGTCGCCGGCGTACAGCCGCAGGGCACCGCGATCGTCGGCGTCGACGACGGCTGGAGCCGAAACACCGCCGACCGGATCGAACGGGCCGGCCGACGCGTGGTGCGCGTCTCGGTGAAAAATCCGCTGCCGGACGGCGTCTATGTCGAGCGCGAAATCATCTGGCGCGCCTCCGGCGGGGCGCGGAGCGAGGTCGCGCGGATCGGCGGCATCGGTTCCTTGCGCGGCCTGCACAACGCCCAGAATGCGGCTTGCGCTGCGGCTTGCGCGCTGGCGATCGGCGTCAGTACGGAGACCTTGCAAAACGGCCTGCGCAGCTTTCCCGGTCTCGCGCACCGCATGGAGCAGGTCGGCCGCCGCGGCAACGTGCTGTTCGTCAACGATTCCAAGGGCACCAATGCGGATGCGGCGGCGCATGCGCTGTCATCCTTCGCCGATATTTTCTGGATCGCGGGCGGCAAGCCGAAGCTTGGCGGCATCGCGGGTCTGAGCGAATATTTCCCGCGCATCCGAAAAGCCTATCTGATCGGCGAGGCGGCGCAGGAATTTTCCGGCACGCTTGGCGATCGCGTGCCGCACGAGATTTCCGAAACGCTCGATGTGGCGGTGGCGAGTGCGGCGCGCGATGCGGAAACCTCCGGGCTTTCCGATCCCGTGGTGCTGTTGTCACCGGCCTGCGCCTCATTCGACCAGTACCGCAATTTCGAAATCCGCGGCGCGAAATTCCGCGACCTCGTCACCGCGCTGCCCGGCGTCAAGCCGGTGGTATAACAACGGCCGTCGAGACGGCTCACGGCCGCCACATCCACAACTGGGTAGTGTCTCAGTTTGAAATTCTCGGCCCTATTTTTGCTTGGCCCCATAAACTGGGCCTGGGGGCTGTAACTCCACACCGGACCAAAGATCAGGCTTCAGCAAACAGTTCAGACCCTCCGCGGCGATTGTGTGTGGAGCGATCGTATCAAATCTAAACCAGGAATCAGTGCCTCCGCCCGTTCTGGGTTGAATGCGTTTCCTAAACTTGGCGTGCACGTCGAAAGCCTTTGTTTTGTTGGGGAGTATATGCTCACCCCAATAGGTAAGCGTACTGGATACCCGCTTTCCAGGCTGCGCGGGTATGACGCCATTCATTCGCGGGCATGACGGCAATCAAAAGTTACCCAATTCATTAACCTCCTGGAAACCATCATGGGCGACCAATGGGGCCGACCTCTGCCTTTTGGGGACGGCCATGATCTCCCGTGAACAACGCACCCCCTTTAGCGAGTGGTGGTGGACGGTTGATCGCCCGCTGCTGGCGGCGATCATCGCGCTGATGCTGGG
>VAZH01000358.1 GCA_005884465.1 Alphaproteobacteria bacterium
ATCATCGCCGGTGGCCCGATGCGCGCGGTGTTCGAGACGCTCGGCATCCAGGACGTGGTGGCGAAGTCGATCGGCTCGTCGAACCCCTACAACATGGTTCGCGCGACCTTCGATGCGCTGAAGCATCAGGATTCGCCGCGTTCGGTCGCGGCGCGCCGCAACATCAAGGTGTCGGCGCTGCAGTCGCGCCGTGTCGGCGGCGACGCCGAAGCGGTGGCTGAATAAACAACACGCGCGCTTCTCGCGCTTTTCGGAGTTGAAGACGATGGCCAAGGCCGCAAAGACGATCAAGGTCGAGCAGACCGGCAGCGCGATCCGCCGCCACCACTCGCAGCGGGCGACGCTGATCGGACTGAAGCTCAACAAGATCGGCCGGGTCACCGAGCTGCAGGACACG
>VAZH01000359.1 GCA_005884465.1 Alphaproteobacteria bacterium
TGATCCCGGAAAGTGACAACCACTTTTCGGTCGGGATCATGCTTCAGAGGTAAAGGAAGCGAACGATGAAGCTCAGCGATATCGCCGACAATGCCGGCTCGCGCAAGAAACGCATGCGCGTCGGCCGTGGCATCGGTTCAGGCAAGGGCAAGACGGCCGGTCGCGGCGGCAAGGGTCAGACCGCGCGGTCCGGCGTGCGCATCAAAGGCTTCGAAGGCGGCCAGATGCCGATCCATCGGCGTCTGCCGAAGCGTGGCTTCAACAATATCTTCCGGCTCGAATTCGCCGAGATCAACCTCGACCGCATCCAGCAGGCGATCGACGCCAAGCTGCTCGACGCCAACGGCACCATCAACGCCGAATCGCTGGTGAAATCCCGTGTTCTCAGGCGCTCAAAGGATGGCGTGCGGCTGCTCGGCCGTGGTGAACTCAAGGCCAAGCTGAATATCGAGGTTCACGGCGCGTCGAAATCCGCCATTGCGGCGGTCGAGAAGGCGGGCGGCACGGTGAAAATCCTGGCGCCGGCAAAGAAGGACGAAGGCGAGGCGGCGTAACATCTGCGTCATCGCCCGCTTGATGCGGGCAATCCGCACGACAGGACGATGGATTTATCGAAGCCGAGCACCAAATAATGTCCGGCGTCTGCTGAATGCCTAAAGCCTTAGGGGCATGACAGCGCAAGCGGCGCCCGGGAGAAAGCCAACCATGGTCTCAGCAGCGGAACAACTGGCGGCAAACCTCAACTTCTCGGCGCTCGCCAAGGCCGACGAACTGAAGAAGCGCATCTGGTTCACACTGGGGGCGCTGCTGGTATATCGGCTCGGCACCTACATTCCGCTGCCCGGCATCGATCCCAACATCTGGGAACAGGTGTTCCGCTCCCAGGCCGGCGGCATTCTCGGGATGTTCAACATGTTCGCGGGCGGCGGCATTCACCGCATGGCGATCTTTGCGCTGAACATCATGCCGTATATTTCGGCCTCGATCATCATTCAGCTTTTGACCACGGTGTCGCCGCAGCTCGAGGCGCTGAAGAAGGAAGGTGAGGCCGGCCGCAAGACGCTGAACCAGTACACCCGCTATCTCACGGTGCTGTTGGCCGCGTTCCAGTCCTATGGCATCGCGGTCGGGCTGGAGGGCGCCGGCAATGTCGTCAGCGATCCCGGGATGTTCTTCCGTCTCTCGACCGCGATCACGCTGACCGGCGGCACCATGTTCCTGATGTGGCTCGGCGAGCAGATCACCTCGCGCGGCATTGGCAACGGCATCTCACTGATCATTCTTGCAGGCATTGTCGCGGAGCTGCCCTCGGCGCTTGCCAGCATGCTGGAACTCGGCCGTCAGGGCGCGCTGTCCACCGGTCTCATTCTGGTTGTGATCGTGATGGCGGTCGCGGTGATCGCCTTCATCGTGTTCATGGAGCGCGCGCAACGGCGACTTTTAATTCAGTATCCGAAGCGTCAGGTCGGCAACAAGATGTTCGAAGGCCAGTCCTCGCATCTGCCGCTGAAGCTCAATACCTCAGGCGTGATCCCGCCGATCTTCGCGTCCTCGCTGCTGCTCTTGCCGACCACGGTTGCGAATTTCAACGCCGGCAGAGGGCCGGAGTGGTTTCAGTGGCTCAACACGCAATTGAGCCACGGCCGTCCGTTGTTTCTGCTCCTCTATCTGGGGCTGATCGTGTTCTTCGCGTTCTTCTATACCGCGATCGTGTTCAACCCGACCGAGACCGCCGACAATCTCAAGAAGCATGGCGGCTTCATTCCAGGCATTCGTCCCGGCGAGCGCACCGCGGAATACATCGACTACGTGCTTTCGCGCGTCACGGTATTGGGCGCGATCTACCTCGCGATTGTCTGCCTTATCCCTGAAATTCTGATTTCCTACGCCTCGGTGCCGTTCTACTTTGGCGGCACGTCGCTGTTGATCGTGGTCAGCGTGACCATGGATACGGTGGCGCAGGTTCAAGGCTATCTGCTCGCCCACCAGTATGAGGGGCTGATCCGGAAGTCGAAGTTGAGGGGGCGTCGCCGCTGACGCCGAAAGCGTTTTCGTGAAGAAAACGCGTAAAACGGGGGTTTTGAGCCTCGGTTCTGATTCAATCAAACCGAGGCTATTGACGCGTTGCATCGCTTTCGCCATCTGCGCTCGGCGCTGATTGGTTGGCGCTGGTCTGGATTTCGAATGAAGGTGCGCGGTTAATCGCTCACCGAGCCGGGGGGCGAATACGGATGAGACTGATTCTTCTTGGGCCGCCGGGGTCGGGCAAGGGAACGCAGGCGCAACGGCTGGTCAAGCGCTACGGCATTGTCCAGCTCTCGACCGGCGAATTGCTGCGCTCCGCGGTGGCGGCGCAGACGCCGGTCGGCCTCAAGGCCGGGGACATTATGGCCAGCGGCGGCCTGGTGCCGGACGACATCGTGATCGGGATCATTTCCGATCGGCTGGATCAGCCGGACGCGAAGAAAGGCTTTATCCTCGACGGTTTTCCGCGCACGGTGCCGCAGGCGGAGGCGCTGGACCGGCTCTTGAAGACCAAGCACATGAAGCTCGACGCGGTGATCGAGCTTCGGGTCAACGAGAGCGCGCTGCTGCAGCGGGTCGAAAGCCGGGTCGCGGAAATGCGGGCGCGCGGCGAGGAAGTGCGCATCGACGACACTCCGGAGGTATTGACCAAGCGGCTGGCCAGCTACCGTTCGCAGACCGAGCCCCTGATTCATTACTATTCCGAACGGCGCAAGCTGCTGACCGTTGATGGCATGATGACCATCGAACACGTCACACGGGAGATTGGCCGCATCCTTGCCGCGATCGGCGCGGTGGAGGCCAAAGCATCCAGAAAGCCCGGTGCCGCCAAGCGGATCGCCCGGACCGGCGCCAGAAAGGCGTCCAAATCCGCAGCCGGAGGCGCCAGAGCCGCGGGTAAGGGCGCCAAGGCCTCCCAGAAGGTGGGGAACCCGGCCTCCAAAGGGGCCAAAAAGCCGCTTCGGAAGGCTCCCGCGAGTTCCAAGGCGCGGGGTGCCGCGAAAGCCGTGAAAGCCCCGAAAAAGGTCACGAAAAAGCGAGCTAAGGCATAGAAACGGTTGACGAAACCAAGTTCAATCATTTAATAAGCCCGGTATCCAAGTCGGATAGTTTTCAGACGATGCCGGGCCCCCGGGACATCCAAGGGGAAGGGCGTCGTGTTCGCGTTTGCGGACACCTGCCCGAGATAGCTAAAAACTGCCGCTCCACGAGGGATCGGCGACAGGAGAGAAGTCTGTGGCCCGTATTGCCGGCGTGAATATTCCGACCAACAAGCGCGTGCTGATCGCGCTCCAATACATCCATGGCATCGGCCAGAAGAATGCGGCCGAGATCCTGGAGAAGGTCAAGATTCCCGATGACCGTCGGGTCTCGCAGTTGAGCGATCAGGAAGTGCTGCAAATCCGTGAGGTGATCGACCGCGACTATATGGTCGAAGGCGACCTGCGGCGTGAGACCGGCATGAACATCAAGCGTCTGATGGATCTCGGCTGCTATCGCGGCCTGCGTCATCGCCGCGGATTGCCGGTGCGTGGTCAGCGCACCCATACCAACGCGCGCACGCGCAAGGGTCCGGCCAAGTCGATCGCCGGCAAGAAGAAGTAATTCGGCGAACAGGGAGTAGCG
>VAZH01000360.1 GCA_005884465.1 Alphaproteobacteria bacterium
CGCCCTTGATCGCGAAATAAGCTTCTCGCGGCGCGATGGTGCGGCTGTCGATAGAAAGTCCCGTGACCACATGCGGCAACGCGCCGTTGATCGATGCGCGCATCGCTTCCGCCATCGCGGCAGAAGTCCACAGCGGTGCCGCGCTCATGCGACCCTCGGCGCGAGCGCGGCCGCAACCGCGTCGTGATCGCTGAACGGCAGGGTGCGGTCGCCGATAATCTGTCCGGTCTCGTGGCCCTTGCCGGCGATCAGGAGCGCATCGCCCGGCTGCAGGCCGGCAATCGCCGTTCTGATCGCCTCGGCGCGGTCGCCGATGTCTTTCGCGCCTTTTGCGGCGCTCAGGATCGCCGCGCGGATCGCATCCGGATTCTCGCTGCGCGGATTGTCGTCGGTGACGATGACGCTGTCGGCGTTCTCAGTGGCGATCGCACCCATTAACGGGCGCTTGCCGGCATCGCGGTCGCCGCCGGCACCGAACACCACCACGAGCTTGCGTCTGGCGTAAGGCCGCAACGCCTGCAGCGCCTTGGCCAGCGCGTCGGGCTTGTGGGCGTAATCGACGAAGATCGGCGCGCCGTTGCGCTCGCCGACCCGCTCCAGCCGGCCTTTTGCGCCCTCCAGATGTCCGAGGGCCTCTAACACTTGATCCGGGTTACTGCCGGTGCCGATCGCGAGCCCGGCGGAGACGAGCGCGTTTTCGATCTGGAATTCGCCGACCAGCGGCAGCCGGACGGCATGTTTGCGCCGGCGATGTTCGAGCACAAGTTTCTGCGCAAAGCCGTCGATGTCCGCCTCAACCAGGCGAATGCCCTCGCCTGCGCCGTCGCCCTTGCGGCCAACCGCGACGATTCGCAAGTTTTTCGCACGCGCCACATCCATTACAGCCTGCGAACAATCATGGTCGACTGATATTACCGCCGCGCCATCCGCCGCGACAAGGTCGCGGAACAGCCGCAGCTTGGCGGCAAGATAATGCGCGACGTCCGGATGGTAGTCCAGGTGGTCGCGCGACAGGTTGGTGAAGCCGGCGGCACGGATGCGCACGCCGTCCAGCCGAAACTGATCGAGCCCGTGCGATGACGCCTCGAAGGCGAGATGCGTGACGCCGTCGCGCGCGATTTCGTCGAGCTGCCGATGCAGCACAATCGGATCCGGCGTGGTCAGCGACCCGTAGAGCGTGCGCTTCGGGGATACCAGCCCGATGGTGCCGATGCTGGCCGAGGCGTGACCAAGCCGCTGCCAGATCTGCCGCGTAAAGGCCGCGACCGAGGTCTTGCCGCTGGTTCCGGTTACCGCCGCGATGGTTTCGGGCTGTCGCGGATAAAATTTCGCGGCGGCGAGCGCCAGCGCGCGGCGCGGATTGGGCGTGACGACGAACGGCACCCGGCTCCCGGCTTGCGGCGGACGATCGGCCGCCACCGCGACCGCGCCGGAGGAAACCGCAGAATCGATGAAGCGCGCGCCATCGGTCTTGTGGCCTGTGAGCGCGAAGAACAGGTCGCCGGGCTTCACCGCGCGGCTGTCGACGGCGAGGCCGCTGACCGCAACCGCTTCCGCCTGCGGATCGATCATGGCGTCATCGCTGAACAGGTCGCGAAGTTTCATCAATACGAGCTCGCAGCAACTGATGCAGGAACCTGAAATCGGCGGCACTCATGCTACGCCTTACTGGGTTGACCTCGATGCCGCAAGAATAAGGCGGTCGGACGGCGGCAAATCGAAGCGCGGTTCGAGCCCGAGCAGCGGCGCAATGCGGGCGATCACCTTGCCGCCGGTCGGAACCGCGTTCCAACCCGAGGTAATGAAGCCGTGAGTTTCAGGCAGCGGTTTCGGCTCGTCCAGCATCACCAGCACCTGGAATTGCGGATTGTCGGCCGGAACTATCGCGGTAAACGAGTTCAGCACCTGCTTCTTGGAATAGCGCCCGTTGACCACCTTTTCGGAGGTGCCGGTCTTGCCGCCAATGTAATAGCCCTTCACCTCAGCCTGCCTGGCGGTTCCTATCTCGGCATTGAGCCGCATCAGATAGCGCATCTTCTCGCTGGTTTCTGACTTGATCACTTTCTTCGCCAGCGCCCTGGCTTCCTCTTCGGACCGCTTGAGGAATGTCGGCGGGATCAGATAGCCACCATTCATGACCGCGTTGATGCCCATCACCGCCTGCAGCGGCGCGACCGAAAGCCCATGACCGAAGGCGATGGTGATGGTGTTGAGCTCGCTCCAGCGCTTGGGCACGATCGGCGAAGCGCTTTCCGGCAGTTCGGTGCGCAGCCGATCGAGCTGCCCCATCTTGCGCAGAAATGCCTTGTGCGCCTCGACGCCCTGCGCCAGCGCGATCCGCGCCGCGCCGACATTCGATGAGAATGTGAACACCTCCTGCAGCGAGATAGCGCGGCCCAGCGGATGGGTGTCGTGAATGGCGAATTTGCCGTAATGCAACGCGCCGCGGGCATCGAACATGGTGCCGAGATTGGCTTTGCCAGAGTCCAGCGCCATCGCCAGCGTCAGCGCCTTGAAGGTCGAGCCCATCTCGTAGACGCCGGTAGTCAGCCGATTGATGCGATCGGGATCGTGGGCTTCGCGCGGATTGTTCGGATCGAAGTCGGGCAGCGATACCATCGCCACGATCTCGCCGGTCTTGACGTTGCAGACGAGGCCAGAGGCCGCCTTGGCCTTGTATTTTTCCTTGGCCTTGAGCAGTTCGTCGCGCAGCGCGTGCTCGACACGCAGGTCCACCGACAATTCCACCGGCCGCTGCAGACGATCGGTCGCGAAGCCGGCGCGATGCAGATCGGCGAGGCCGTTGTTGTCGAGCCATTTCTCCATCCCGGCGATGCCCTGGTTGTCGATGTTGACCAGGCCGATCAGATGCGCGACTTCGTTGCCGGTGGGGTAAACACGCTTGTTCTCGCGCAGGAAGCCAATGCCGGGAATGCCGAGCCGGTGAATCTCCTGCTGCTGCAGCGGCGTGATTTCGCGCTTCAACCAGACAAAACCTTTTTTCGATGACAGGCGGTCGCGCACCTCGCCGGTGTCGAGATCCGGCAGCGTCGCGGTCAGAAGCTCGATCGCCTCGTCCTTGTCGATGATCCGGCGCGGCTCGCCGAACAGGCTGGGCGCCTTGACGTCGGTGGCGAGCACCTCGCCGTTGCGATCGACGATATCCGGCCGCGCGGTCGCGATCGCGTCCTGCGCCGCGGTCCGGCGCGCGCCGTGGTTGTCGCCGCCGACGGCGAACATGATCAGCCGTCCGCCGATCACCGCATAGATCGCCAAAAATGCCACCATCGCAAATCCGACGCGGACGCGCGCCTTCACGGCGCGGTCGACGTTGCGCCCGTACAGCAGCGAGCGGATCAGCCGCTGCCGCCATGGTTCTATCGGCCTGACGGTCCTGCGCGTGCGATCGATCATCGCCGATCCTCCGGCGCGGGCACCGAACCCGTCACGGCAACGGAATCGATCGCCTGGATCATCGCACCGATCGGGTCGGGATCGCCTGGCCTGACCAGACGCGGCGGCCGCTCGGGCAGGTTCTTCAATGAATCGTATTGCGTGGCGTTGAGCGGCTTCAGCGTCAGATGGCGCTCGGCGAGGCCCTGCAGCCGCAGCGGCGCGTCGAGCCTGGCCCATTCCGCGCGCAGCACCGCGATGGCGTCGCGCTGCTCGCGAATCTCCGCATGCAGCCGCAGCACCCGCTCGGTGCGCGAGGTGGATCCCATCTTGATCCGATAGACGTAGGCCGCGGCGAACACCAAAACGCCGATCACGAGGAGATGGATGATCCGCATGGTCAGCCTCCCCTCATCACGGCGGCGAGCGTCGGCCATGCCGGCAAGGCGGCGGCGCGCTGTGCAGGCGCTTCGGTACGCTCGGCGGCGCGCAGTTTTGCGGACCGCGCGCGTGGATTGGCTGCTACCTCATCCTCATCGGGCGTGACCGGACGCTTGGTCAAAATGTGAAAGCTCGGCGCGGCCTGCGCGATGAGGGGCAAATGCCGCGATCCGCCGCCGGCCTTGGCTCGCTCGACCAGGAAATTCTTGACGATGCGGTCTTCCAGCGAATGAAATGATACCACCACCAGCCGGCCGCCTGGCTTCAGCATGCGCTCGGCCGCCGACAGCGCCAGATACAGCTCGTCGAGTTCCTCGTTGACGAGAATTCGCAACGCCTGAAAGGTCCGCGTCGCCGGGTGGATCTCGCCTGGCTTCGATCGCACCACCTTTGCGACGATATCGGCGAGTGCCCGCGTCGTCGTAATCGGCGCCTCTCTGCGCGCGGCGACAATGGCGCGGGCGAGGCTGCGCGAATGACGTTCTTCGCCGAAAATGTAGATGATGTTGGCAAGATCGGCCTCGGATGCTTTCGCGATCACGTCCGCCGCGGTCGGGCCGTCATGGCCCATCCGCATGTCGAGCGGGCCACCGAGGCGAAACGAGAAGCCGCGTTCGGCCTCGTCGAGCTGCATCGAGGACACCCCGACGTCCATCACGACGCCATCGACCGCGTCGACCCCCTGCGCGGCGCAAATTTCGGCAAGATTGGAAAACCGGTCCTCGACCAGCGTGAGCCGGCCGTCCGATCGATCGACCAGGTCGAATCCGGCCGTTACCGCTGATCGGTCGCGGTCGATGCCGATGACCCGGGTTCCGCCGGCCTCGAGGATGGCCCGGCTGTAACCGCCAGCGCCGAAGGTGGCATCGACATAGATACCGCCGGCACGGGGCTGAAGCATCCCGATCGCCTGTCGCCCAAGGACGGGAATATGGCGCAGGCCGGCCGGATTCATGCCCCGGCTCCGGGCGCGGTCCGGGTTGGGTGGCGGAAGCTGGACGCGAGCGGGCCCATTGCGCCTCAAATATCTGCGCTTCGCCGGGCTGTTCGCCTCGAAAAGCCCTTGCAAGGCACGAATGCCGATCCCGCGCGCCCCGGCTCGCAAACCCTGATTTCCCGATGGAACTTGGTGGGCTGCCATTGGGACTTCGAGCGTGAAAAGGGGCCTCGGCCGTCCCCTCAAAACGGTTCGGCTCTTCACCACTTAGTAACGGCGGTTAGCGTTAAGAAAGCGTTGCCGGGACTATCAGAATTGCTGCCACCGCGGACGGGGCAGGCCAGAACCTTCTGGTGATGCGTTCTTCACACACTCGGGTTAAAATGCGCAGCGGCGACCGGCTCTCGCATTGCGCTGATGACACAGTGAAGGAATAGTAAACGAGGTTCGTGTTGAGGACGCAGTGTTGCCGTTCTCCTGCCCGGTTTGATCATTCCTATGCCGCTCGGTTCGTTCGCATCTGTCGGTTCTGATTCGAAGCGTCAACGTGCCCTCCCGATCCCAAGGGCCAGCGCGAACATGAAGACATTCACCCCCGATTCGTCGATCGCCTCCGACGTCATCCCGTCGGCGAACTTTGGCGAGCGCAACAAAGGCCGTTTGCCCGACATGATCGTGCTGCACTACACCGGCATGCCGGATGTGGAAGGCGCGATCGCGCAGCTGTGCACGGCCGGCACCGACGTGTCGGCGCATTACATCGTTCTGGAAGACGGCCGCATCGTGCAATGCGTCCCCGAAGCCAAGCGCGCCTGGCATGCCGGCGTGGCGTCCTGGGCCGGCGAAGAAGACATCAATTCCTGTTCGATCGGCGTCGAGATCGTCAATCGCGGCCACGACTGGGGCTATCCGGAATTTCCGCTGCGCCAGATCGCCGCCGTCATCGCCCTGTGCCGTGGCATCATGCTCCGCCGCAAGGTGCCGTCGCATCGCGTGCTCGGGCATTCCGACGTCGCCCCGTCCCGCAAGAAAGACCCTGGCGAGAAATT
Organism: Alphaproteobacteria bacterium; assembly: GCA_005884465.1. Taxonomy (GTDB): domain Bacteria; phylum Pseudomonadota; class Alphaproteobacteria; order Rhizobiales; family Xanthobacteraceae; genus Bradyrhizobium. The sequence goes on from VAZH01000360.1 coordinate 5,821, forward strand.
CCCGTGGCATTCGCTGGCCAATTCTGGCGTCGGCCACTGGGCGCAGCCGGCGCCGATCGTGCGCGGCGAAACCCTCAAATTAGGCATCATCAGCGACGACGTTCGCGACCTGCAGCAGGCACTGGCCAAGTATGGCTACGGCGTTCCGATCAGCGGAAAATACGACGCGGCGACCATGGAAGTGGTTACCGCATTCCAGCGCCACTTCCGCCCGGCGCGCATCGACGGCGTCGCCGATCATTCGACGCTCACCACGCTGCAGTCGTTACTTGCAACGCTGCCCGCCGAGGCTACGACGACGATCGCGGCGAAATAGCTGATTTCACCTCCCCTGCAGGTGCGAACGGCGGATTACGCTTTCCCATTCACTCCTGGAGTTACGGCCGCCCACTGCCCCGCGGGCTTGCTGCAACGCAACGCCTGTTGCAACGCAACGCCTGTTGCTCGCTCCGCGGTCGGTTCGGACGGAAGAGCCCCGCCGAAGCGGGGCTCTCGAGTCGCGCATCTCGTTATTTGCTGCTCGGATTCTGACCAGGGTTCTGAGCCGGCGCTTGCGTGTTGCCGCCTCGACCGACCGTGGACTGATTCTGCGGGGCAGCCTGGCCGGTGGTACCCTGCTTAGCAGATGGCTGCTTTGCTCCACGCGTAACCTGGTCCGTCGTCGATTGGTTCTGCGGCATCGGCGCGTTCGCCTGGCCGGTACCCTGTCCAGTCGTATTCTGCCGTGCCGACGGCTGCTGGGTTCCGGTCTGGCCCTGACCGACTGTGGACGACTGGCCTTGGGTTGCACTCTGACCGGTCTGCTGGCCGATCCTGTTCGACAGCCCCAGAGCGGCAACCGTGCGGGTGTCAACGCTGCCACTCGTCTGGATGCCCTGCTGCCGCTGGAAGGTGATCAGTGCCTCGCGTGTCCGGGAACCCAATACTCCGTCTGCTTCACCGACAAGCAAGCGCCTTTCGATCAGCACGCGCTGTACCTCCCGGATCTCCTGCGGGCTCAGGTTGAGCATCGCGAAACTACCGCCGCTCGCGGCGCGGCGGCTGAAGCGCGCCCGCGGTCCCACCGGGACAACCTCGACGATCCTGCGGTCTCGATCCAGGAACACGATTTCATCCTCCACGACGAAGAAACTGTAATCGCGGAAGCTTGGGAACACATCGACCAGCACCGGGAAGCTCGAGACCGACACGATGCGGATGTTCGACGGCACCACCACGCCGGTGTTGACCGCGAAATGGATGGCGTTGACGTTAACGCGCGGCGCGTTTCTGGCCGATAACACCGACTGCCGAATCGTGGTTTGCTGTTGCGCACTAAGCGTCGTGCGGCTCGCCTGGGTTTGAGCAGCTACGCCGCTCTGGCCCTGAGCCTGGCCTTGAGTTTGGCCTTGGGCTGCCGTGCCGGTCTGACCCCGTGTTGTTGCAGCACCCGTCGTCTGGCCCTGCGTAGCGGCACCGGTCCGA
>VAZH01000361.1 GCA_005884465.1 Alphaproteobacteria bacterium
GCTCTTTGGTGCCGCCCCAGTTCAACGGCCGGTCCTTGACCTTCAGCGCGCGGTTTTCGGCGTCGACCGCTTCGGCAAAACTGAATATCTGCCGGGGCTGGCCGACCACGTCGGGATGCAGGCATTTGCCGGGATCGATGCGATACCAGCCACGGCTGCTCACGGTCTTGCCGTCGTCGGTGGCAACGGCGGCCATGATCTTGTGCGGCGTATCGTTGCACCAGGTCAGCCCGGCGCCGGACGGCGATTGCACCGCCGCGATCATGGTGGTGAAGAAATTCGGCGACTGCGCGGCATCGGCGCCGAGCCCCCGGCTTTTCAAAAACCCCGCCAACGCCGCTTGCGTCTTCGGACCGTCGACGCCGTCGATCGGCGCGGCATCATAACCCGCGATCACCAACAGCCGCTGAATGCCGGCGAGCCTTGCCTGCTCGTCGTCATACTCGCTGTCCTCGGCAAGGTAGGCCACCAGATTGCCGTCATCGGTTTGCGTCGGGCTTACTTGCGTGAACGGCGCAGGCGTCTGCCCGCTGCGGCACTGACGGGCGGCCGCGATCACGAAATTGTCGGGCGCGATGCAAAGCGTGTCGCCGCCGCTTTGCGGAATCGGCGATGAGCCATAGACGCCGAGCGCGCGGGCGTTGAGCAGGATGCGGTCGGCGGTCAGCGCGCCCTGCGCCACCACGCGGCACGCCGCGGGATCGATGCGGAACCAGCCGCGGGTCGCGGTAGCCGCCTTGTCGTCGATGCCGATCGCGACCTCGACCACATAGCTCATGCGGTTGCAGAGTTTTAAGTCGGCAAGGGCCGGAACGGCTGAGAACAGGAAGGAGATTGTCGCGGCGGGCAAGGCGATGAGGGCGGATTTAAAGGATCGTATGACAACTGGACCGTCATGCCGGGGCAAAAGGCGCGAAACGCCGTCTTCACGTCTTAAGTCCCGGGCATCCACGTCTTTCTTCTGGCCAAAAAGCAAGACGTGGATGGCCGGAATAAATCCGGCCACGACGGCTCTTGCCTGCTTGGCCGCTTGAGTCATCACTTGTGGATCAGCGTGCCGGTGCCTTGGTTGGTGAACAATTCGAGCAGCACTGCGTGCTGCATCTTGCCGTCGATGATGACGACGCCCTCGACGCCCTGCTCGAGCGCGTAGATGCAGGTTTCGACCTTCGGTATCATGCCGCCGGCAATGGTGCCGTCGGCGATCAGCTTTCGCGCGTCCTTCACCGACAGTTCCGGAATAAGCCTCTTCGACTTGTCGAGCACGCCGGAAACGTCGGTCAGGAGCAACAGCCGTTTTGCCTTGAGCGCGCCGGCGACCGCGCCGGCAAAGGTGTCGGCGTTGACGTTGAAGGTTTGCCCGGTGCGCGAGGTCGCAAGCGGCGCCAATACGGGAATCAGTTCATAGCCGATCAGCTGGTTCAACAGCGTCAGATCGACTTTTTCCGGCTCTCCGACAAAGCCGAGATCGACCACCTTTTCGATCTGCGAATCCGGATCGACCATGGTGCGCGTCACCTTCGACGCCATCACCATGTTGCCGTCCTTGCCGCACAGGCCGACCGCCTTGCCGCCGGCCTCGTTGATGTAGCCGACCAGCTGCTTGTTGATCGAACCCGCCAGCACCATTTCGACGATCTCGATGGTCGCAGCGTCGGTGATGCGCAGGCCGGCTGCGAATTCCGACTGAATGCCGAGCCGCTGCAGCATGGTCGCGATCTGCGGTCCGCCGCCATGCACCACCACCGGATTGATGGCGGTCTGCTCCAACAGAACGATGTCGCGCGCGAAGGCTTTCGCAACGTCTTCGGCGCCCATGGCATGGCCGCCATATTTGATGACGATGGTTTCCTCGTCATACCGCTGCATGTGCGGCAGCGCCTCGGACAGGATGTGGGCCTGATCGAGCGGACTGATATAGGGCGCGTCGGTCATGAAGCGGGTCTCGTGATCTCTAGGTGTGGCGGTTTCTATCTGATTGGCGGCCAGGGCGCAAAGTGCTGCTGTCACCCCTGCCGCGGCCATGCCGCCGCCACCGCGAGCGTGAGCCAGCTCACGATCAGCAGCGTGCCGCCTGATGGCGCGGCCATCGGGAACAGGCCGTGGCCGGCATATTGCCGCAGTGTCAGGTCGCCGGCGAACAATGCTGCGGCGATGACAAAGCCAAATGCCGAACCGATCCCGATCAGGGCATGAATAACGCCACGCTCCGCCAGCGCCGCGACCGCAAGCACGGCGGTAGCGTGGAACAGCAGCATCGATGAAGCCGCCGCCAGCCGGGCCGCATCGGCTTGGTGCGCGGACGCCGCCGCCAGGATGACGCCGTCGGCGCCCATGACACCGGCAAGGATGATCAGAATGCGGAGCAGGCGGAATTCCATCGTCAACCGCGCTCCCCCAGCAAACGCGCCATTGCCGCGCGCAATTCCGGCATCCCGGCGCCGGTGCGCGAAGACGTCACCAGAACGTCGGGAAAGGCAGCGGGGTGTTTTGCCAGAGCCGCCGCGGTCGCGGCAACGCGTTGCTCCAGCTCGGCGGGCTTCACCTGATCGGCCTTGGTGAGGACGAGCTGATAGCTAACGGCTGATTTGTCGAGCGTCTTTGCCACGTCGAGGTCGACCTCCTTGAGGCCATGCCGCGCATCGACCAGCACGTAGACGCGCGCCAGATTGCTGCGGCCCTGCAGGAATTTGTGGATCAGCGCGGTCCAGGAGGCGACCCTGGCCTTCGGCGCGGATGCGTAGCCGTAACCGGGCATATCGACCAGCCGGAAGCCGGCATTGCCGGGGCCTTCGAAGAAGATCAGCTCCTGGGTACGGCCCGGCGTATGCGAGGTCCGCGCCAGCGCGTTGCGGCCGGTCAGCGCGTTGATCAGGCTGGATTTGCCGACATTGGAACGGCCGGCAAATGCGACCTCCATGCCCACGATCGGCGGCAGGGTTTCGATCGAGGGCGAGGCCCAGAAGAACTGCCAGTCACCGGCGAACAGCTTTCGCCCTTGTTCGATCAACTTCGCATCGATATCGGTGGTCATGCGAAGGCCCTGCCATTCGTGGTCATGGCCGGGCTCGTCCTGGCCATCCACGTCTTCCACTTCGTTTACATCACAAGACGTAGATGCCCGGCAGGCCGGGCATGACGGGTTGGATAGAGTTGCGCGCTCCAGCGCGTTCCGCGAGGTGGCGACGGACGAATTGCTACGTCGCCTTCTTCGAAGCGAACGTCGCCCTGAGATTGTCGAACAATTCAACCTTCACGCCGTTGCGGCGCATGATGAAGCTCTGCTGCAGCACCGAAAGCAGGTTGTTCCAGGCCCAGTAGATCACCAGACCCGCCGGGAACCCGGCGAGCATGAAGGTGAAGATCAGCGGCATCCAGTCGAAGATCATTTTCTGGGTCGGATCCGGCGGCGTCGGATTGAGCTTCATCTGGAACCACATCGTGATGCCCATGATGATCGGCCATACGCCGAGCACGAGGTAGTATCCGAACAGCGGCACGTGGGTCGGATCGAACGGAAACAGGCCGAACAGGTTGAAGAGATTGGTCGGGTCGGGCGCCGACAGATCCTTGATCCAGCCAAAGAACGGCGCGTGCCGCATTTCGATGGTGACGAACAAAACCTTGTACAGCGAGAAGAACACCGGAATCTGCAGTGCGACGGGAAGACAACCGGCGATCGGGTTGATCTTCTCCTTCTTGTAGATTTCCATCATCTCCTGCTGCTGCTTCACCTTGTCGTCGGGATAGCGTTCCTTCAGCGCGGCCAGTTGCGGCTGCACCGACTTCATCTTCGCCATCGACGCGTAGGATTTGTTGGCAAGCGGGAAGAACAGGAGCTTCACCAGCACCGTCACCAGCAGGATGGAGACACCGAAATTGCCGACTAGGTGATAGAAGAAGTCCAGCGCCAGGAACATCGGCTTGGTGATGAAATAGAACCAGCCCCAGTCGATCAGAAGATCGAAGTGATTGAGCCCGAGCTGCTTGTTGTAGCCGCCGAGACCCGCGAGCGGAAAATTGATGCCGACCACGCTGGCTTCCTTGGCGCCGGCGAACAGGCGCGCATTGGCGCTGGCGCTGCCGCCGATGGCGATGGTTTGCGGATCTTCCAGGTAATCGGTCTGATAGGTCCTGATGGAGCCGACCAGATTGGACGAGAATCGCGCCTGCAGCTGCGCGTTGGTGTCGGGCAACAGCGCCGAGGCCCAGTACTTGTCGGTGATGCCGAGCCAGCCATTGGTAACCTTGAAGCTGACCGCCTTGGCGTCGTCGATTTTCTTGTAGCCGTATTCCTGCAGGCCCTGGTCGCCGAGATAACCGATCAGACCTTCGTGCAGGATGTAATAGCCCGCAACCTGCGGAGTGCCGTGCCGCGAGATCAGCGCGAACGGATAAAGCGTGACCGGCGCATTTCCGACATTGGTGACGTCATCCTTGATGGAGAAGAGGTAGCGGTCGTCGATCGCGATCGTGCGCCGGAAGGTGAGGCCGTCGCCATTGTCGTATTTCAGGGTTAGCGGGCTCGACGGCGTCAGGCTGCCGGTGCCTTCCTGCTGCCACAGCGTGTCGCGGTCCGGAAGTTTTATGGTCGAACCGGCCGCGGGAACCCAGCCGAATTCGGCGTAATAAGGGTTGGCCGTGCCCGAGGGCGAGTACAGCACGATCGGCGGCGATGACGGATCGACGGTCTCGCGGAATTGCACCAGCGACAGATCGTCGATGCGCGCGCCTTTCAGCGAAATGCTGCCGGTCACGCGCGGGGTGTCGATCTTGACGCGCGGCGTCGAGGCGATGGCGCTATCGCGGCCAACGACGGGCGCTGCCGATGCTGGCTGATTTGTCGCGGGCGCATTGGCCGAGGGCGCGGGCGCGGCGCCGGTCTGTGGCGTGGTCGCCGGGGCGGTCGTGCTTCCGGGCTGCGGCGCGGGCTTTGCCAGTTCGCTCTGGGCCTGCTGCGCGGCGCGCTGCTTCTCCATCTGCGGCGCGTTGTAGAAATATTGCCAGCCGATCAGCACGAGGCCGGACAGAATGACGGCGAGGATGGTGTTGCGATTATCGGACATCGTTCAAAATCTCGTCATTCAATTCGGTTGGCGGCTGGCGCTATAGTCTTTTTTGACGCGTTTTCTTTACGCGAACCGGTGTCCACTCCGCTCGAAAACGCTTTAGCCTGTTTTGACGCTAGCCGGTCCAGGCGATGCAGCGCCGAGCGGAGGTCGTCGAGCATGGTCGCGAAGTCGCGATTCAGTGCGGCACGACGGCCGACTAGCACATAATCACTGTGCGGTCGCATTGATATGACGTCCAGCAACTTCACCAATTCGCGAAGCCTGCGCCGGATGCGGTTGCGCTCGGTGGCGGTGCCGTTCTTCCTGGAAACGGTGAAGCCGACCCGGATCGGGCCGTCATCGTCGCGGCGCCGGCTTTGCACCACGAAGGCCGCGCTGCTGACCCGCGCACCATTGGCAACGGCGAGGAAGTCCGCCCGCTGCCTTAACCGGTCCATGATGAAATCTCCGGGAAGCCCGGCTCACGCGCTCAGACGCTTGCGGCCCCGGGCGCGGCGCGCGGCGAGGACCTTGCGGCCGCCGGTCGTCGCAAGGCGGGCGCGGAAGCCGTGTCGGCGCTTGCGCACCAGTTTGCTGGGTTGATAAGTCCGCTTCACGGCTGTTCTCCGCTGACAACATTGCCGGACAAGCTGACAATTTGCCTGATTAATGAGGTAAGTCTGCTGGTGCTGGCCGGCCAAAGCGGGCCGTTTCCGGCCCAAAATGAGCCGCCCCGGTCGGACCGGGTCACCGCGGACAATTGGCGCGGCTTATACGGGAGCGACCCGTTTTCGTCAATCTGGCCGCTTACCGCCATTTGCCGCATCCGGCACCCTCGAAACGGCGCAATTTGCCCGAATATATCAATGCCTGCGGGGTTTTCCCCGTGCGAGGATGGCGGCTCGCGATCCAAGTCGGCTATTGCCGACTTGGACAACTGTTCGATTGCCGAACTCGGGTATTCCCGAGTTCGGTTGCGCGCATTAGATACCGGGCCGGCAGACATTAGCGATCCGTAATTTGACCGGTTCCGGAGCAAAACGCATCCTGAAGCAAGAGCGCGATCAGCAAAAGTGGGTACCGGTTTTGCGTCCAATCGCGCTCTAAAAAAATTAAGTTGGCGCATGATCTTGTCGCCAAACCGCCTACACTTTGGCGGATCATGCGCGAGCCAGAGAAGGCAGGCATCGTGTCCGTGACTGACGACCAGCCGACAACCGTCTCGCTGCGGCCAAAGCCGCGGCGCCGGCTCGGTCTGTCCGGCAAGCTGCTGCTGCTCACCATTCCGCTGGTCATGATCGCGCTGATGCTGATCTATGTGCCCGCGATCGCGAATTTCCGGATGAACCGGCTGAACGACCGGCTCGCGGCGGCGAACACCGCGGCGCTGGTGCTGGATGCGGCGCCCTCGGGCATGGTTCCCGATTCGCTGGCGCGGCAAATCCTTACCAGCATCGGCGCGCGCGCGGTCGCCATCAAGATGGGGCAGCAACGGCGGCTGCTGGCCAGCGCAGGTTTGCCGCCCGCGATCGATCACGATGTCGACATGCGAACGATGACGGTGTGGTCGGCCATCGTCGATACGTTCGAGATGATGCTGGAGAGCGGCAACCAGGCGATCCGCGTGGTCGGCCCGACGCCCGGCGGCGGGCAATTCATCGAGGTCGTGATCGACGAGCTGCCGTTGCGTCAGGCGATGTACCGGTTTTCCCGCAATCTGCTCCTGGTCTCGCTGGGGATTGCGATGCTCACCGCGGGGCTGGTCTATCTGGCGCTGCATTATCTGTTCGTGCGGCCGATGCGGCGTTTGACTGCGAGCCTGGTCGGTTTCCACGAAAATCCCGAGAGCTCGGCGCGAATTATCGTGCCCAGCCAGCGCGGCGACGAGATCGGCG
>VAZH01000362.1 GCA_005884465.1 Alphaproteobacteria bacterium
GGCTGCGGTCTGACGGCTCCGCGCAAGTAATTATTCCCGAGAGCGGCCGGCGAATAGCCGGCCGTTTGCGTTGAGAGGGCATGCCGCCCGCGCGCCGAAACATCGCATCCTCCCAATCCGCGCCGCCGGCGGCGATGGAGGCGCGTTCCGTCGATGCGATTCCGCGCGGAAGCGAGTGGCAGTACGAGCCGAAGTGGGACGGCTTCCGCTGCCTGCTCTCCCGCGCTGGCGACAAGGTCGAGCTGCGCTCGAAATCGGGCGAGGACCTCACCCGCTACTTCCCCGAACTGGTCGATGCCGCGCGAAGATTGAAGGCGACCGATTTCCTGCTCGACGGCGAAATCGTGGTGCCGCGCGGCAAGGCGTTTTCGTTCGACGATCTGCTGCAGCGGATTCACCCCGCCGCGAGCCGCGTCAAAAAATTGGCGCAGGAAACGCCGGGGCTGTTTATTGCATTCGATCTGTTGGCGAACGCGAAAGACAAACAGCTGTTCGCCCAGCCGCTCAGCCAAAGGCGTCCCGCGCTGCAAGCCTTTGCAAAGACCCAGTTCAAATCCGATCCAGCATTTCGGCTGTCGGCTGCGACCAAAAGCCATGCGACCGCCGAAAAATGGCTGGCGCAATCCGGCGGCGGCTGCGACGGCGTGATCGCCAAACGCATCGACCTGCCCTATCAGTCCGGCAACCGCGACGGCATGCAGAAGATCAAGAAATTCAGAAGCGCCGACTGCGTGGTCGGCGGCTTCCGCTATGCGACCAACAAACTGAACGGCAGCAAGGTCGTCGGCTCGCTGCTGCTCGGGCTCTACGACGAGGATGGATTATTGCACCATGTCGGATTTACCTCCGCGATCAAGCAGCAGGAAAAGCCGGCGCTGACGGCGAAGCTTGAGCCGCTGATCGCAAAACCCGGATTTACCGGCAACGCGCCCGGCGGCCCAAGCCGCTGGTCGACCGAACGCTCGGCGCAGTGGTGCCCGCTGAAACCGAAACTCGTCGCCGAGGTCGCCTACGATCATTTCAGCGGCGAGCGGTTTCGCCACGGCACCTCCATCCTGCGCTGGCGCCCGGACAAGGCGCCGAGACAGTGCACCTTCGATCAATTGAAACAAAAGGCCGCCGATCCGATGCAGCTGCTGGCATGAGCGGCTTCACGCCGCGGGTGGCGGCCCAGTTTTTCGCTTGTCATGGCCGGGCTTGACCCGGCCATCCATCCCTTTTGAAAAAGCCTCCCGCGAAGATTGATGGATACGCGGGTCAAGCCCGCGTATGACGAGTCTTGATGTGGGGTGCAGCGCCAAACCCATCGAAATTCCAGATACAAAATTATCCCGGCGGCGTGCCATTGGCTGATAGCACGTGGCCGGCGAGATACAGCGAGCCCGTGATCAGGATACGCGGCGGCACCTCGTGGGCCAGGCGCGCCAGCGAATGCAGCGCCGCTTCGACGCTGCCTAAAATTTCCACCCGCATGCCGAGCGCGCGGGCGGCGTCCGCCAGCCGGTCCGGCGGCATCGCGTTGTCGCGATCCGGGATTCGCACCGCGATGATGTGGCGCGTGAGCCCTGCGAAATTGGCGAGAAACGCGCTTGCATCCTTGTTGGCCATCATGCCGACGATCACCACCAGCGGCCGCGAGACACGTTCCTCGAGATCGCCAAGGGCTGCCGCGGCGACGCGCCCGCCTTCGGCATTGTGCCCGCCGTCGAGCCAGACCTCGCAGCCTTGCGGCCCCTGCTCGGCAAGCCGGCCCGACGCCAGACGCTGCATCCGCGCCGGCCATTCGGCATTGACGATGCCGGCCTCGAACGCCGCCGCATCGATCCTGAACACGCTTTGCGCGCGCAGCGTCGCAACGGCGAGGCCGGCATTGTCGAACTGATGCCGGCCGAACAATTTTGGCGCCGCCAGATCCATCAGCCCGCGGTCGTCCTGATAGACCAGCCGTCCGCGCTCGACATTGACGTGCCACCCCTCGCCGGCTGAATGCAGCGGCGCACGCAGCCGCCTCGCCTGCGCCTCGATCGCGGCCATCGCCTCGGGCGGCTGGTTCGCGCAAATCACCGGCACGTCGCGCTTGATGATCCCTGCCTTTTCGCCAGCGATCGCCGTCAGCGTCTCGCCTAGAAATTCGCTGTGGTCCATGCTGACCGGCGCGATCACGCTCGCCAGCGGCGCGTCGATCACGTTGGTGGCGTCGAGCCGCCCGCCGAGGCCGACTTCCAGCAGCACCACGTCGGCCGGATGCTGCGCGAACAGAGAGAACGCCGCCGCGGTTTCGATTTCAAAAATCGTGATCGGCGCGCCGGCATTGGCCTGCTCGCAATGTTCAAGCGCCGCGCGCAATTCGTCGTCGCCGACGAGAACGCCGCCGCCGGCACGGCCGAGCCGGAAGCATTCGTTGACCCGCACCAGATAGGGCGAGGTATAGGCGTGCACCCGCAGGCCTGCCGCTTCCAGAATCGCCCTCAAGTAAGCGATCGTCGAGCCCTTGCCGTTGGTGCCGGCGACGTGAACGACCGGCGGCAGCTTGCGCTCGGGGTGCCCGAGCCGCGCCAACAGCCGAAGCATCCGCTCGAGATCGAGATCGACGCGCTTGGGGTGGAGGGCGGACAGCCGCGCGATCAATTCGCCGAGCGGCGCCCGTTTTGCCGCAGGCGCGTTCACGCGTGGGGTGCTGGCGGCGCCACATCCGCAGCTGACACGATCTGGTCCGGACTGGCGGGTTGTGGCGCCGGTTTTGAGGCGGTCTCCGTCGCCGGAGATTTGGTCAACAGCCGGCAGAGCCGCGCCAGCGTCGGGCGCAGGTCGTGGCGATGCACCACCATGTCGACCATGCCGTGGTCTTTCAAATATTCCGCGCGCTGAAAGCCGTCCGGCAATTTCTCGCGGATGGTCTGCTCGATCACGCGCGCGCCGGCAAAGCCGATCAGCGCGCCGGGCTCGGCGAGCTGCACGTCGCCAAGCATGGCATAGGAGGCGGTGACGCCGCCGGTGGTCGGATTGGTCAGCACCACGATATAGGGCTGCTTCACCTCGCGCAGCATCTGCACCGCGACGGTCGTGCGCGGCATTTGCATCAGCGACAGGATGCCTTCCTGCATGCGGGCGCCGCCGGAGGCCGCGAACACGATGAAGGGCGATTTCTTTTCGACCGCGAGTTCAAGCCCGCGAACGATCGCTTCGCCGGCGGCCATGCCGAGCGAGCCGCCCATGAAATCGAAGTCCTGCACCGCGATCACCACCGCAGCGCCCTCGAGCTTGCCGTAGCCGACCTTGATGGCGTCGTTCAGCCCGGTCCTGGCGCGCGCGTCCTTGATGCGATCGGCATATTTGCGTTCGTCGCGAAATTTCAGGGGATCGGCGGTGACCTCGGGCAGCGCCACGTCGAACCAGGTCTCGTTGTCGAAGATCGATTTCAGCCGCGCCACCGCGCCCATGCGCATGTGGTAGTTCGATCCGGGAATGACGAACTGGTTGGCCTCGACGTCCTTGTAGAACACGAGCTGCCCCGAATCCGGGCACTTGATCCACAAATTCTCCGGCGTCTCGCGGCGCAGGATGTTGCGGATCTTCGGCCGGACGACGTTGGTGAGCCAGTTCATGTTTCGCTCCGAATCGGCGGATCGCCTGATATATGGCGGCTAGGGAAGTGCCCGGCAAGCCGGCGTTCGCGGCCCGTCTGAGCCGCAATTGTGGCTTATTCCGCAGCCTGTTTGGCTCCCCGCACACCCTGCGCCAGGGAGGCCACGAGATCCGCCACCGCGCTGACGGTTTTGGCCGTAGCGCGGCCTTCGGCATCGAGGCTGGCGCGCAAGGCCTCGACCAGCGCGGTGCCGACCACCGCGCCGTCGGCATTTTGGGCGATGGCGCGGGCGGCTTCCGGCGTGCGGATGCCGAAGCCGACGCA